>NZ_WCIN01000042.1:242125-429746 GCF_009025755.1 Klebsiella sp. RCJ4 | reverse complement strand
TGCCGTTAACCTTCGCGGTGCGCTTGTTATCCACCTGGCCGCCGGTCACGTAGAAGCGCAGCATCGGGCGGAACTCCGGCCCCATACCGATGGCGATGTTCTGCGACAGCGTCAGCTTCCAGCCGTGGTTATCGCCGCCCTGGTCGTAATCGACGCGCTGGTAGCCCGCTTCCAGCCAGGTGGAGTGCACATCGTTCCAGAAGTACATCGGACGGACAATGGCGCCGTAGTTTTTACGGTTATCGGTGTTATCCTTGCCGTTGTCATAGTCGTGGAAGGCCAGCAGATATTCGATCTGCGCCTGCCGGGTGAATTTATGCAGCCCTTCAAAGCTGGCGTAAATCGCGGTCAGGTCATCGGTTTTGTTGTAGACGCTGTTATCCGAGTTATCGGAGTAGCGCAGGATCACTTTATTGACGCCGCTGTCGTTGGTGTGGCTCAGCACCAGCCCGCCCTGCCAGGCGTCGAGACGTTCGTCGCTGTCCACCGCTTTCGAATCGAAACCGTAGTTGGCGTACACCTCAACGTCGATCGGCCCGGCCTTGATGTTGTGGGTTTTGGTGGTCAGGGCGTAGTGGCCGTTATCGCCGGTACCGGAGCCGCCGGTACAGGTGATGCGCGACGGGTTGGCCTCGTCCGCCATCACTTCCGGGCTACAGGACTCCACCTGCGACACTCCCGCCACGTCAAACTGCACGCCGCCGATATCAAAGTTCTTCACCCCGGCACCCTGGCCGTCGTGGTTCATCCAGAAGTAGTCGTTGATCCCCTGCTGCGGGCGCTGATGGAAGTCGCGGCCGGCCCAGATATAGGCGTTGGGATTAGACTCCAGCACGTTGGTGACGCCGACGTAGGCTTTTTTCAGGTTAACTTCATCGCTCCAGTGGTCAAACATGACGTTGATATCCCAGATAGCGCCTTTACTGCTCCTGAAGGCTTTGGTTATCTGGAATTCGCCGCCGTTGCCTTCGTTGCCTAAACGGCCGATCGCCGAGGCGCCGTTATAGGAGCCATCGACGCCGACAAACTTCTGATCGCCGGTCTGGAACTGCGCGCCGTAGCGGGCGTAGCCGCTGAACTTCAGGCCGAAGGGGATCGCCATATCCGGCGTGGCCGCGGTGGTCTGCGGGTTGGTGATAACATCCACTTTTTTATCAGCCGCGGCGTCGATTTTCGCCTGGCGTTCGGCCAGGGCTTTATCGACGGCTTTCGCCACAATGGCGTCGATCTGTTCCTGAGTAAATTCTTGTGCGAATACGGAAATTGGGCACAGCGCGGCGACGACCGCCATGGTTAATGGCAGCATTTTTACAGTTTTCATCATTATCTCGCTTTTAATAATTTATATATATCCTAAATAGTTCGAGTTGCAGGAAGGCGGCAAGGGAGTGAATCCCGATGAGCTTACTTTGGTAAGTGATTCGGGTAAGCGAGCGCAGCCAACGTACATGCAGCTTGAAATATGACGGATATATTTAGATAATAGCTATCCCGCCAGGATAAGCTGGTATATTTAGTTCGGGTACAGTTGCTAAATATTGATATAAATTAACGCTGGTATAAATGAATTAACTCTTCCGAAAATTCACGGGCGAGCAGTGAATTCATTAAGTGATCCTGAGCATGGACCATAATTAACGTCATCGGCTGGCGCGCTTCGCCAGCGTCCTGCTCGATAAGCCGGGTCTGCATCTGGTGCGCCCGGCGGGCGTAGCCATCGGCTTCATTCAGAAGCAAGCGCGCTTCATCTATATTACCGTTGCGGGCGCAATGGAGCGCTTCAAAACATAATGAGCGTGACTGGCCCGCATTAACGATAATTTCCATTACCGCATCTTCTAATTCAATCATGATAGATCCTGAGGTCATTAACTTTATTCTTTAAATAATGCAGTGAAAGTCCCTTTTCCGCATTATTTATGCCGTCATCTTAAATATAATATTAAATATATAGATTAATTATTGGCTGACCGTTTCGGCAACCGGCACTGCGGCTTTTGCTTTTTCAACTTCAGTTTTCATTAACGAGCGTTCATAGGCGCGCAGGAAGGGCAGGTAGATTACCGCCGACATCACCATGCAAATTAAACACATCACCACCGGGCTTAGCGTCCAGTTTGCAGCCCATGATGCGCCGATAGGCGCCGGCGTCGTCCACGGCGTCAGCGAAACGACCTGGCTGAGCCAGCCGAGGCGCGTCGCCCCGTAAGCCAGAACGGCGTTAATCATCGGCACAAAGACGAACGGGATAAACATCATCGGGTTCATGATAATCGGCGCGCCGAACAGAATCGGTTCATTGATATTAAAGAAGCTCGGTACGATACCCATTTTGCCAATGGTGCGCAGGTGGGTGACGCGGCTACGCAGCAGCAGGAACGCCAGCGGAAGCGTGGAGCCGACGCCGCCAATCAGCAGGTAGTGGTCCCAGAAACCCTGCAGATAGACGTGCGGCAGAGCCGCACCGGCCGCCAGCGCTGCCTGGTTCGCCGACAGGTTGGCCATCCAGAAGGGGTTCATAATGCCGGTCACGATCAGCGAGCCGTGGATCCCGGCGAACCAGAAGATCTGGCACATCAGGACGGAAAGCAGAATCGCCGGTAGGGAGTCAGAGGCGGAAACCAGAGGCTCCAGCAGATGCATAATCGCCTGCGGCAGGATCATACCGGTCTGCGCTTCGATAAACAGATTCAGCGGATGCAGGGTCGCGATCACCACCAGCACCGGGATAAGGATTTCAAACGAACGCGCAACGCCGGTCGGCACTTCTTTCGGCAGGCGAATCGTAATGTTGTTCTGCTTTAGCCAGGCGTAAACGCGGGTGGAATAGATGGCGGTGATCAAGGCGGTAAAAATACCCTGACCAGAGAGGTACTGGGTGGAGATTTTGCCATCGGCGTACGGCGCGGCAACCAGTAAGAAAGCCATAAACGCCAGCAGACCGGACATCACCGGGTCGAGCTGGAACTGGCGTCCCAGGCTGGCGCCGATCCCCACCGAAATAAAGAACGTCATCACGCCCATGCTGAGGTTAAACGGCAGCATCAGCTGTTCGCGATACTGTTGGGAGAAGTCCAGCCAGCCGCGGGCGAAACCGTTAGTGGTATCCGGGGAAAAAGGCGGAAAGATAAATACCAGCATGAATGAGCCGATGATCATAAACGGCAATGCGGCAGTGAAACCATCGCGAATCGCGATAACGTATTTCTGCTGCCCAAGGCGTCCTGCCAGCGGGGTAATTGATTGCTCGATCGCGGCAATCATGGACTGATACAGAGAACTCATTTGCACACCTCTTAATGCGCTTCAATCAGCGACAGGGCATAATCCAGGACGTTGTCTCCCCGCTGCATTCCGTAATCCATGGCGTTAATCGGCTGGACCGGAATATTCAGGGGAGCGGCTTTCTCAGCTAAGTTTTTCAGCATGTATTTCACCTGTGGCCCAAGAAGCACCACCTGGTATTGCGGAAACTGCATGTCAAATTCGGAAACTCCGTAGGCGTCAATCTGCGCCGGCAGGTTACGTTCCTTCGCGGCATCAACCATCTTTCTGACCAACAGGCTGGTGGACATTCCGGCAGAGCAGCACAGCATAATCTTGTACATCGACGATTGTCCTCAAAATGTAAAAAGTTATTGCGTGGATGATTTGATATCAGACGGAAACCGGTTTCCATTTATAAAAAACAGAACTGTGATAACCGTCAAGATCTGTCAGTCAAAGGGCGTGTTAATTAGATTTGGCTCACAAATTTTCCTGGTTTTTGCTACGATTTTCCATGAAACGGAAAATCGGTTTCCAAATAAAAAGGGAAACGGATATACTGCCGCTGGTTATTATTGAAGCGATTCAGGTTCAAGGATTTACAGGGATCGGACTGGCCCTGTCAGGGGAAAATAATGTCTACAATCAACGATGTATCACGGTTAGCTGGGGTATCTAAAGCCACAGTCTCTCGGGTGTTGAGTGGTTCGCGCGGCGTAAAGGAAGCCAGCCGACAGGCGGTATTGCAGGCGGCGGAAGCGCTTAACTACCGGCCGAATATGATCGCGCAATCTTTGCTGAGTCAGACCACCGGCTGCATCGGCGTCATTTGCGCCCAGGACAACATTAATCAAACCACCAGCTATCTCTACGCGCTGGAAAAACAGCTCAGCCAGCACCAGATGCACCTGCTGCTGCGTTTTGCCAACAGCCGCGGTAGAGTGCTCCATTCGCTGGAAGAGTTGACCTGCGGCCTCTGCGATAATGTGTTAATCATCGGCGCGCGGTTTCCGCTCAATATCGACCGGCCCGACGTAGTGCTGATTGACTGCCTGGAAAGCGACGCAACGAATAGCATTCAGTTTGACCACGCCTTTGCGGCGGAAACTGCCTGCAACTATCTGATAAGCCAGGGGCGGCGGCAGATTGCGCTGATTCATCCTCAGGCCAGCGGATTTGCTGACCAGGTTCTGCTGGGCTATAAGCACGCGCTGGAAAAGAATTTTCTGCCGTTCAATCGCAACCTGGTTTTTCTCGACAGCCATTCGCCGTCCGTGGCGGTTCAGGAACTGGTGAACAACGCAACCACCCTGAATTTTAATGCGTTATTGGTTGCCAACGAGCAGCAGGCGCAGCTGGTGGTACCGCAGCTCCAGGCGTTTAATCGCGCGGTACCGGAAAAAGTCATGGTGTTCAGCCTGGCGGGCTCGTTACAGCTGCCCGGTATTCCGACGATTCCGGCGATTGAATATTCCATGGACGCGATGGCCAGCCAGATAGTCAACTGGCTGACCGAGAAGACGCAAATGCTCGCCAGCAGCCCGCTGCGCGGAGATTTGATTATTCCGAACCGCTAATGGTGACGCCTCCGCGCCCGGTACTAGGGCGTAGGGCACTGAATGCCGCTAATGGCCTTCTGATAAGCGGCGCTGTTGTTTTTATCCAGCGCCCGCGTCGCGCTTTGTACGGCGGTCTTATTTTCCGCTGATTCCAGCACGCGGTTAGCAAACTGCGTATCATCCAGCGCGCTGCTGGCAGGGCAATTTTTCCTCACATCTTTCACTATCTGCTGCTTTTGCTGTTCAAACTTCAGTCCGGAGAGCGGTGCGGCTGTCGCCACGCTGGAGAACATCAGACTGGCTGCCAGCGAAAGCGCAAAACTCATTCTCTTCATCACGGATATCCTTATTTTTATTAAAGGGTTCCTCTAACTATAGACGCATTCCTGAACCAACATTTTGCGCGCTGGTTTCCATAAGAATGAGTCTGTTTCAGCCGCTGAAATTTATCTTTCGTACCGGCAAGCAAAGCCGTTGATGCGCAGGTGTTTGCGCTTTTTGGGACGGATATATTCCAGCCATTACGTTTCAGGGATGGCGGATCATGACGCAAAAAGGAACCCCCTCGACGCCGCACGATGCGGTATTTAAACAGTTTTTATCGCATCCCGAGTGCGCCAGGGATTTTATCGAGATTCATCTGCCCGCTTCGCTACGCCAGCTGTGTAATCTGCAAACGCTCAGGCTGGAGTCCGGCAGCTTTATTGAGGCAGATTTGCGTGCCAGCTACTCCGACGTGCTGTGGTCGCTGAAAACCCGCGACGGCAACGGCTATATTTACGTGGTGATTGAACACCAGAGCACGCCGGATGCGCATATGGCCTTCAGGCTGATGCGCTACGCGCTGGCGGCGATGCAGCGTCACCTGGATGCCGGGCATAAAACGCTGCCGCTGGTGGTGCCGATGCTGTTCTATCACGGCGCGAAAAGTCCCTATCCCTTCTCGCTTTGCTGGCTGGATGAGTTTACTGATACGCAGACGGCGCGAAGACTTTATGCCGCCGCTTTCCCGCTGGTGGATATTACGGTGGTTCCGGATGACGACATTATGCAGCACCGGCGCGTGGCGCTGCTGGAGCTGATTCAAAAGCATATTCGCCAGCGCGATTTACTTGGCCTGGTGGAGCGATTAGCCGAGCTGTTGGTTAAAGGTTGCGCTAATGACAGCCAACTGAAAGCGCTGTTTAATTACATGCTGCAGTGCGGCGATGCGCCTCACTTTGGTGAATTTCTTCACGAGGTCGAGCGGCGCGTTCCTCAACATAAGGAGGTACTCATGACGATTGCGGAAAGGCTACGGCAGGAAGGGAGACAAGAAGGCAAGTTGGAGGGCAAGTTGGAGGGCAAGTTGGAGGGCAAGTTAGAAGGTAAACAAGAGGGTAGACAAGAAGAAGCGTTGCGTATTGCCCGTTCACTTCTGGAGCAGGGGTTTGAGCGCGAGCTGGTACGGATGACTATTGGGCTCTCTGATGACGATCTGAATGCATTCCAGGATGCATCCCTCAAGATGGGGGAAAATTAATAAAGATTGTAGAGAGGCTACCGCTGGAAGAGATACCACAGGAGTTACAACCTGAGTATTTACTGGGATATCTGTTGGAATTATACCTGGAGTTTTATGAAGGATTTCAGGAAGGTAAACGAGAAGAGGCGTTGCGTATTGCTCGTTCATGTCTGGAACAGGGATTTGAGTGCGAGCTGGTGCAGGTGGTTTGTGAGCTGTCGGATGACGACCTGAAGATGCTGCAAACTCAGGTCGCAGCCTCTCCTGGCCGATAATCGTCAGGCCGTTTTAACCCGCCGCCGCGAATCCATGGCGATCAGCACCACCGATGAGAGAATCAGCAGCGTGCCCAGCCAGTCCGGGAGAGTAAAAGTGATGCCGAGCAGCAGTAGGGAGAGCAGGGCGCTACTCAGCGGCTCCGCGCAGCTGAGGATCCCCGCCTTCGCGCCGCCAATTTTCTGCGCGCCGTTCAGGTAGAGGCTGAAGGTCAGCGAGGTGCCGATTACCACCAGGTAGAAAAAGGCCAGCAGCAGGCCGCCGGTCACCACAAAATGGTTGCCCTGTCCGGCGTAGAACGGCAGCAGCATGGCGCCGCCGAGCAGCATGCTCCAGCCGACAATCGGCAGCGTGCCGTAGCGGGCAATCAGCGTCGAAGGATAAGTTGTATAAAAAGCGGCGGCAAACGCCGAAGCAATCCCCCAGAACAGCGCCGTGGGGGAAATCGACAGCGTCGTCGGGTTGCCGTGGGTCACCAGCAGGAAAGTGCCCGCCAGCGAGGTGGCGATGGCCGCGAGCACCAGCGGGCTGGGGCGCGTTTTGCGGGCGATGGCAAACCAGGCGACGATAATCGTCGGCGACAGAAACTGCAGCACCGTCGCGGTGGCGGCGTTGGATTGCTCGATAGTCATCAGAAAGGTGTACTGCACGGTGAGCGCGCCGAACAGCGAAAAGATCAGCAGGCTGGCGGCGTCTTTGCGGTTTTGCAGGACGCGGAAAATCTTATCGCCGTGGAAGAACGAGAGCATCAGAAGGATCAGGCCGGCGAACAGCAGGCGCGTCATGGTCAGAAACGGCGATGACATCTGGCTTTGCTGCATAATATATTGCGCGCAGACGCCCGAACTGCCCCACAGCACGGCGGCGATCAGTACGTTCAGCATCCCTTTTTTGCTGGAGCCCATCTTTCCCTCAGGTGAAAATAGCGCGAAAGCAGTATCATAGCATGAGTACGCGCGGGAAGCGGGGCAGGAAAGGGTAGTCGGAGTATTTGCGTGCCCCTTGCGGCGGAAGATCGTTGGGTTTGGCGATCTGACGCGTAAGCTTGTAGCGAGTTAGATCCCGTCGAAAAGAAAATCCATTGAAGCTTTAACGACTTCGCGCTGGTGATTCAGATTACAAACTTCTTTACCCAGAACACGATGTGGGATGCTGGCGAGTTCGTGAGTCATCACGACGTATTCTTCCCCTTCTACGGTGACAAGCGGTGTTAAACGATCGGCGCGTGGGCCTTTATAGTTTTTCAGTGGAAACAGTGGAATCACGACCCGAGTATTGCGCTTGCCGATAATGTCACTCTGTACATCAAGGAGGTAAGGATACGCAGCAATTCGACCTGTATTCTTATAAACGTAATACTGCATATTTAGAACGTCCTGTATTCATCAGAGAGAAGTCCATTTTCCTCAGTTAAATTATTGAGGTAGTCGATTGCCTGGGCATTTTCTTTTTGCCAGCGGGCTATTTCGAGGCTGTGGATTTCGCTTTTTAGAGCGTTAGTCAACGTTAGAGACAGATTGATGCCGACCTCACGAGCCTGTTTGACCAGGCCTGGGTCCAGTGTCACGCTGACGTTCTGCTTATTGCGTTTTGCGGCTGGCATAGGGCATCTCCTGTGTAATCTACACGTGTAGATTACACAGAAATAAATAAACCCGCCATTCGGCGGGTTAAAAAAGATTCAATTTTTATGCGCCGGACGCGCCTCTTAGCTCAAATCAACGTTTTTACTGCCGAACAGCCAGGTCAGGGCGAAGCCGCACAGGTAAGAGACCGCCAGCCCGGCGGCATACACCGCCATTCCGGCGTAGATGCCGCTGCCGGAGGTCATCAGCGGCAGCGCCACCAGCCCGGACGGGCCAAATACCGTATTCAGGCCGACCGGTAGCCCCAGCCAGGCGATGAGCCCGAGGAAAAAACCGCCGCAGGCGCCGCCGAGGCAGGCGGTGACAAAGGGCTTCATGCGCGGTAGCGTCACGCCGTAAATCAGCGGTTCGCCGATGCCGAGAAAGCCGGGAATAATCGCCCCTTTAATCTGCGTGCGCAGCAGAGAACCGTGCTTCGCCCGCCAGAACAGCGCCAGCGCCGCACCAACCTGTCCGGCACCGGCCATGGCCAGAATCGGAAACAGCGAGTTAAACCCCTGTGCATCCACCAGCGCGAAATAGACCGGCACGAAGCCCTGATGGACGCCGAACATCACCGCCAGCAGGAACAGGCCGGCCAGTACCGCAGAGCCGAACGGGTTACCGTTAAGGTGCAGAAACAGCCATGACATCCCGGTGAACAGCCAGCCGCCGATAGGCATAATGACGGTAAAGGTGATCGCGCCCATGATCAGCAGCGTCACCGCCGAGGTGAGGATCATATCGAGGTTGGCAGGCATGATGCGGCGTACCTGTCGTTCCACCCACGCGCCGATAATCGCGGCGATAAGCACGCCGATAATATTGCCGCGCGGGTCGATACCGTGGCCGAAGAAGGTGGAAATCCCGGAATAGAAGCCGCTGGTGGCTTCCGGGTTATAGCCGAGAACAAACAGCGCAGCGATGATGGCCCCGTTGACCCCGGAGCCGCCGAAGGCTTTCTGGGCGTTATAGCCGATCAGGATGCTCAGGAAGGTAAACATCCCTTTGCTGAACACCTTCATGTAGCCGATCAGCGCCATCAATGTCGCGTTCGGATGCGCGTTTTCGAGGACAAATATCTGCTCCGCCAGGGTCGCGAACCCCAACAGCAGGCCGACGGCGATAAAGCCGGGAATGAGCGGTGTGAAGATGGTGGCGAATTTCGCGAGGAATTTTTGAATACCGCTGGTTTGCTTGCTCTTCAGCGCCTGTTTCTTTTCGGCGGCGACATCGGCCAGCGATGGCGCATCCGCCGGGGCTTCTTCCAGTAACGCATTCATCATTTCCGCCGCGCTTTGCGCCTTGCCGGGCCCAAGGACGACCTGGAACTGTTCATCGCTAACGATCACCCCCATTACGCCATCAATCTGGCGGATGGCGGCGCTATCGGCCCGTGATTCATCGCGCAGGGTCAGGCGCAGCCGGGTCATACAGTTGCCCGCCTGCGCGACGTTCCCGGCTCCGCCAACGTGCTGCAGGATCCGCGCTATCATCTCTTTATTTATTTTTGCCATTGCAGATTACCCGTGAGTCAGCGGTCAGGAGTGGCTCAGCGCCTTGCGGATATAGCCGTTATTTTTTGCCAGCAGCGCCTGGGCATCCGCGGCGCTTAAATCAGCCAGCACCATCACAATCGCCGTTTTGCAGTGGCGATCGCAGGCTTCCAGCGCGCTCTGGGCGGTTGCGCGATCGCATTCGGTCGCTTCCATGACGATGGACACCTGGCGCTCGATAAGCTTGGCGTTGGTCGCTTCCACGTCCACCATCAGGTTGCTGTAGACCTTGCCGATGCGGATCATCGCCCCGGTAGAAATCATATTCAGCACCAGCTTCTGCGCTGTGCCCGCCTTCAGGCGCGTTGAGCCGGTCACCACTTCCGGACCCACGACCGGCGTAATGGCGACGTCCGCCAGCTGGGCCATTTCGCCGTGCGGGTTACAGCTGACGATGGCGACAAAAGCGTTCTGGCTGTGGGCATACTCCATCGCGCCGATGACGTACGGCGTGCGTCCGCTGGCGGCCAGGCCGACCAGCACGTCGCGGCTGCTAAAGTTCAGGTTCTGCAGGTCCATCGCCCCTTGCGCTTTGTTGTCTTCGACGTTCTCTACGGCGCTCAGTATGGCTTTATGGCCGCCCGCGATAATGCCCACCACCTGCTCCGGGCGGGTGCCGAAGGTCGGCGGACACTCGCTGGCATCAAGGATCCCCAGACGCCCGGAAGTGCCCGCGCCAATGTAAATCAGTCGACCACCCGCCTGCAGCGCCGCCGCGACCTTATCCACCACCTGGGCAATTTGCGGCAGATAGGGGGTGATGGCGTGAGCCACCTGCTGGTCTTCCTGGTTAATCACCGTCAGCATCTCTTCGGTGGTGAGGATATCAATGTTGGCGCTATTGGCGTTGCGGCGCTCGGTCAGCAGTTTGCTCAGGTCGATACTCATAGGAACCTCTTTATTCACGGTGGCGGGCAGTATAAGGAATTAATTATTCCTTTCCTGTGAAGGTTATCACGATTGGTGTTGAAGGAATAATAGGAGATTACAGTACTGACGGGAAAAATAGGGGTAATATAATTGGAATATTTTATTACCCCGGAGGAGGTTATGCGATGGGGCGCGGCTTTTTCAGGCCAATCAGCAGCGCGGCCAGATAGCAAAGGGTCATCGCGAAGCTCATTTTGAGCATCGTTTCGCCGCCGAGTCCGGCCAGCGGCGCGGCAATACCGCCGAACACAAACATCAGCGTGCCCATCAGGGCGGAAGCGGTGCCGGACTGGCGGGCGTGAATGGCGTTCATCGCTTCCGAGCCGGCAACGGTACTGATACCGCTCATCATGGAAACGGTAAAGAACAGGCCGACCAGCGCCAGCGTCGGCTGCGGTAGCCAGGCGACGAGCAGGGTGATAGCGGCAAACGCCACCGCCAGCAGCTGGCCGCCGCGCAGCAGGGCTTCGGCGCTGAAGCGGCGCGCCAGGCGGGAAAAGATCAGCGCCGCGATAATCAGCCCGATACCGTTAAGGCCGAACAGCAGGCTGAACTGCATCGCGCTCATGGCATATTCGCTCTGGATAACGAACGAAGACGAGCCGATATATGAAAACAGCCCGGCCATCATAAAGGCCTGAATCAGGCAGTAGCGCATAAAGCGGCGGTTTTTCAGCACCGGCGCATCAGCCTGCTGCCGCGTAGCCGAGGCGGTGCTTTTGGCCGGCAGCGTTTCGTGCAGCACCGTCAGGCTGAGCAGCAGCAAGACAACGCCGATCGCCGCCATCGCCCAGAACAGGATACGCCAGTCGAAGGCGGTGATGATCCAGCCGCCGAGTACCGGTGAAAGCACCGGCGCAATGCCGTTAACGGTCATCAGCAGGGCGAAAAACTGGGTCAGCAGCGTACCCTGATACCTGTCGCGGGCGATGGAGCGCGACAGCACCGAGCCGCCCGCGCCGGCGAAGCCCTGCAGAAAGCGCCAGGCGATCAGCATATGGATATCGTAGGTTATCGCGCACATCGCCGAGGAGAAGATAAACAGCAGCAGGGAGAGCGCCAGCGGCTTTTTACGGCCAATGCGGTCGCTCAGCGGGCCAAAAAACAGCTGTCCAAGGCCGAGGCCAATCAGCGCCGCGGTCAGCGAAAGCTGGGTCTGCGTGCCGGTGGCGCTGAGCTGCTGGGTGATTTCCGGCAGCGCGGGCAGATAGAAGTCGGTACACAGCGGCCCAATGGCGCTGAGCAAACCGAGAACCACGACCCAGGAGAGGGAAATTCGGGACATATCAACGGGCTCCTTGTCATCAAACCGGGCGTTGCCGCCCGGCAAAAGCGTTAGCTGGCGCCGCCTCCCAGCGACTGCCAGAGGGTAATGCGGTTTTCCAGATCCGTTTGCTGGAGGGAGATAAGCGTGGCCTGCGCCGACCACAGCGTTCGCTGGGCGGTCAGCACCGACAGATAATCTCCGACCCCGGCCTGATAGCTCTTCATCGCGATATTCAACGATTTCTGCTCCGCCGCGACGTATTTATTCTGCGCGTCCAGCTGTTCGCTGAGCGTTTCCCGGCGCGCCAGCGCGTCGGCGACATCCTTAAAGGCGCTCTGAATCGTCTTCTCATAGGTGGCGATCAGCCCCTTTTTCTCCGCTTCAGCATAGCGCAGCTGCGCCAGGTTGCTGCCGCCGGTAAACAGCGGCAGGCTGATGGACGGCGCGAATGACCACACCTGCATGCCGTGGCTGAACAGCGACGAGAGCGAGTCGCTGCCGACCCCGGCGCTGGCGGTCAGCGAGATGGACGGGAAGAAATTGGCCCGCGCCGCGCCGATATCGGCGTTAGCGCTCTTCAGATTATGCTCCGCTTCCTGGATATCCGGGCGGCGCAGTAGTACCGATGAAGAGACGCCCGCCGGCACCAGGGTGATACTCCGATCGCCAAGGCTTTCCAGCGTGCCGGGCAGCAGGCTATCCGGCACGGTTTCTCCGGCCAGCAGGTTGAGCGCGTTTTTATCCTGCGCCACCAGCGTGCGGTAGCTGGCGACGCTGGCGCGCGCCTGCTGATAAACGCTTTCGGCATCACTCAGGTCGCCTGCCGAGGCGGTGCCGACTTCCATCTGGCGGGTGACGATGCGGCGCGAGTTCTCCGCGCTGGCCATGGTGTCCTGCGCCAGCGCCAGATTGCTGTTGTCCGCGGCGAGCGTTATCCACGCGGTGGTCAGATCGGCGATCATCGTCAGACGCGTATTCTGGGCGGTGAATTCGCTGGCAAGCCAGGTTTCCCGCGCCGCGCGCGTCAGGCTTTGGTTCTTGCCAAACAGATCCAGCTCGAAGCTGGAAACCGCGCCGTCGGCTTCCGCTGACGAGGTGAGGCCGCTGGCCACCGTTTTACTGCGGGTATGGCTCAGCTCGGCGTCGAGGGTCGGAAACAGCGAGGCGCGGGTTTCGCCAAACTGGGCGTGCGCGGCTTCGATATCGGCCAGCGCTTTCTGCACGTCGCGGTTGCTGGTCAAGGCGATGTTCACCACTTTTTTGAGGCGAGCGTCATTCACTACCTGCTGCCAGTCGCTGACTACCGCGGTTGCCTCGCCGTGGCTACCCGGCAGGGTCGCCGGCACAGGCGCGGCCGGACGTTCATAGTGCGGGTCGAGAGAGACGCAGCCCGCCGTCAGGAGCGCAACAAAAACTAAGGTAAAACGAAACATAACTTACTCCTGAGAAGAACGATGGCGGGTGAAGAAACGTTTCACCAGCACAAAGAACAGCGGCACGAAGAACACCGCCAGCAGCGTTGCCGTCAGGGTGCCGCCGATAATCCCGGTACCGATCGCCACGCGGCTGTTGGCCCCGGCTCCGGTGGCGATCGCCAGCGGCAGCACCCCGGCTATAAACGCCAGCGAGGTCATCACAATAGGGCGTAGACGGGTCTGCGCGGCGCGCATGGCGGCACGCGACAGGGAGTAGCCCTCTTCCACCGCCGATTCAGCGAATTCGACGATCAGAATGGCGTTCTTCGACGACAGGCCGATGGTGGTTAATAGCGCCACCTGGAAGTAAACGTCATTGCTCAGACCGCGCATCCACGCCGCCAGCGCCGCGCCGAGCAGCCCAAGCGGGATCACCATGATCACCGAGAACGGTACCGACCAGCTCTCATACAGCGCCGCGAGGCACAGGAAGACCACCAGAATCGAGATAGCGTAGAGGCTCATCGCCTGGCCGCTGGCGAGTTTTTCCTGCAGCGACATGCCGCTCCATGCCCAGGTGGTACCGGCGGGCAGGTTATTGGCTAAGGCCTCCATCTTGTCCATTGCCGCGCCGGAGCTGAAGCCGCTGGCGTTCTCACCCTGAATTTCAAAGGCGGCGGAGCCGTTGTAGCGCACCAGGCTTTCCGGACCGTATTGCCAGCGGGTGGTGGCGAAGGCGGAGAACGGCGTCATGCTGTCGTCGCTGCCGCGCACAAACCATTTACCGAGGTCGGACGGCACGGCGCGGGCGTCGCTTTCGCCCTGGATATAGACCTTCTTCACGCGACCGCGATCGATAAAGTCGTTAACGTAGGTCCCCCCCCAGGCGCTGGAAAGGGTATCGGTGACATCGCTTAACGACAGCCCGAGCGACACGGCTTTGTTATTATCGATATCCACCTGCAGCTGCGGCATTTGCGGCAGATCGTTGGCGCGTACCGACTGCAGCTCGGTACTTTGATTCGCCGCGGCCAGCAGCTGGCTGCGCATTTTCATCAGGCTATCGCGATCGGTACCGCCGCTGGCCATCAGTTCGAAGGTGAAGCCGTTGCTCTGCCCCAGGCCATCTACCGACGGCGGGGTCATGGCGAACAGGGTGGCGTCGCGAATGCTGCCGAGCTCTTTGGTGGCGCGCAGGGCGATGGCCTGAGCGGTATTTTCTTCGCCTTTACGTTCGGACCAGTTTTTCAGCGACACGAAGGCCATCCCGGCGTTTTGTCCGCTGCCGCTAAAGCTAAAGCCGTCGACGGTAAAGATCACGTCGGTATTGGCTTTCTCTTTCGTCAGGAACCAGTCGGTGACCTGGCGGCGAACCTCGGCGGTACGTACCGCCGTCGCCCCGGCGGGCAGCGTGTACTGGACCATGATTTCGCCCTGATCCTCCGTCGGCAGGAAGCTGCCCGGCAGTTTCCACATCGCCAGCGCCATGCCGCCGCAAATCAGGACAAAAGCGCCCATCATCATCGCCGAGCGGCGCAGGCCGCCAACAACACGATGCTGATAGCCCTGCTCGGTGCGTCCCCACAGGCGGTTAAAGGCGCCGAAGAAGCCTTTGGTATGCGGTTTAGAATGGCTCAGCAGCGCGCCGCACAGCGCCGGGGTTAAGGTTAAGGCGACCACCACGGAGAGCATCATCGCCGAGATAATGGTCACCGAGAACTGGCGATAAATCACCCCGGTTGAGCCGCCGAAGAAGGCCATCGGCAGGAACACTGCCGAGAGCACCAGGGCAATGGCGATCAGCGCGCCGGAGATTTCGCCCATCGATTTTTCGGTGGCTTCGCGGGCGGGCAGCCCCTCGTCGCGCATGATACGCTCGACGTTTTCCACCACCACGATGGCGTCATCCACCAGCAGGCCTATCGCCAGCACCATCGCAAACAGCGTCAGGGTGTTGATGGAGTAGCCGAACAGCGCCAGCACGCCGAAGGTGCCTAGCAGCACGACCGGAACCGCCACCGCCGGGATCAGCGTGGCGCGGAAGTTTTGCAGGAACAGATACATCACGCAGACCACGAGGATAATCGCCTCGAACAGCGTCTGAATCACATCCTCCACCGAGATTTTGATGAACTCGGTGCTGTCTTTCGGGTAGGCGATATCGTAACCCTGGGGCATCTGACGCTGGAACTCGGCAATCTTGTTTTTCACCAGCGTCGCGGTATTCAGGGCGTTAGCGCCCGGCGCCATCATCACCGCGATCCCGGCAGCCGGATGGCCGTTGAGATTGGCGGAGGCGGTGTAATCTTCGCTGCCCATCTCAACGCGGGCGACGTCGCTCAGGCGCACTACCGAACCGTCGCTCTTGCTCTTGACGATAATATCTTTGAACTGGGCGACGGTTTGCAGCCGCGACTGGGCACGCACGGTGGCGGTCAGCTGCTGCGCGTTGGAGGCGGGTAGCGCGCCGATTTTACCGGCGGACACCTGCACGTTCTGCGCCTCAATGGCCGATTGCACATCGGATGGCATCAGCGAATAGGAGGCCAGTTTGGTCGGGTCCATCCAGATGCGCATGGCGTATTCCGCGCCGAACACCTGCAGGCTGCCGACGCCTTCAATACGCGCCATCGGATCCTGCATGTTGCTGACCAGCCAGTCGGAGATGTCGGAGCTGGTGGCTTTGTTGTTTTTGTCATACACCGCGAGGATCAGCAGGAAGCTGCTCTGCGATTTCTCCACCGTTACGCCGGACTGCTGAACTTCGCTCGGCAGACGAGATTCCGCCTGCTGCACTTTGTTCTGCACCTGAACCTGGGCGGTATCCGGATCGGTACCCTGCTCAAAGGTGACGGTAATGCTGACCGAGCCGTCGGAGCTGCTGGTGGACGTAAAGTAGAGCAGGTTGTCCAGTCCGGTGAGCTGCTGCTCAATAACCTGGGTGACGCTGTTTTCCAGGGTTTCCGCAGAGGCCCCGGTGTAGGTGGCGGAGATTTTTATCGCCGGCGGGGCGACGTCAGGATACTGGGCGACCGGCAGGGTGCGGATAGCCAGAATCCCGGCGAGCATAATCAGAATGGCGATAACCCAGGCGAAGACCGGGCGTCGCACGAAGAAACGGGAGAACATCAGGCGTTGCCTCCGTCATTTTTGACTTCGGCGGCTTTGACCTGCTGGCCCGGCGCCACTTTGCCGGTCCCTTCGACAATCAACCTGTCGCCGCTCTTCAGGCCGTTGACGATAAGCCATTTGTCGCCGTAGGTTTCGCCGGTTTCCACGCTGCGCTGTTCAACCTTGTTATTAGCGTCAACCACCAGCGCGGTGGCATCGCCTTTGGCATCGCGGGTGATGCCCTGCTGCGGGGCGAGGATCGCATCGTTCATGATGCCTTCGTCTATACGGGCGCGAACGAACATCCCCGGCAGCAGCACGTGCTGCGGATTGGGAAAGACCGCGCGCAGCGTGACCGAGCCGGTCGATTCATCCACCGCCACTTCGGTCAGCGCCAGGCGACCTTTTTCGCTGTAGGTACTGCCATCTTCAAGAGTCAGGGTGACGTTAAGGGTATCGCTGTTGCTCGCCAGGCTTTGCTTACGCAGGCGCAGCAGATCGACGCTGGATCGGGTGAGATCGACGTATATCGTATCCAGGCCGCGGATCGTCGCCAGCGCGGTATCCTGATCGGCGGACACCAGCGCGCCCGGCGTGACGGAAGAGATCCCGATGCGCCCGGCAATCGGTGCGGTCACGGTGGTCCAGTTCAGGTTGATGCGCGCGCTTTCCAGCGCCGCTTTTTTCGACTCGACGCTGGCCTTATCCTGGTTACAGGTCGCTATCGCGTCATCGGCGTCCTGACGGGAGACGCCGTTATCTTTGACCAGCACCGCGTAGCGCTGGGCTTTTTGGCAATCGGCGATGACCAGCGCCTGGGCCTGTTTCAGCGATGCGGCGGCTTCGTTAAACGTCGCGCGATAGCTTGATGGGTCGATTTGGTACAGCGCCTGTCCGGCTTTGACCATATCGCCCTCGGTAAACAGGCGTTTTTGCACGATCCCGCCGACCTGCGGGCGCACTTCGGCGCTAAGCGAGGCGGTGGTGCGTCCGGTCAGGCTGCTCACCACCGGGACAGGCTGGCCGTGCAGGGTAACGACACCCACTTCCTGCGTCATCTGCTGCGGGGAAGCGTTTTGCGCATTATCGCACCCGCTAAGGAGAAATAATGCTGCTGCGATGGGGGCTAAAGTATATTTCATTATATTTTCTCAGGATGAACGACGTCCGCCCCGCAAATTCAGTGGCGGGGTGATGGGCCGGGCGATGATGCATCTCCGGGCAAGCACAAATAACCCAATGGGAAATAAATATTCCTGTTTGCAGTAAATAACTCGGTGAATACCGCTATTGATTAAGCGGTTTTTCCGAGATTTTCCCGTGCGGCGAATACGGCATCAGACGGCGGTTACAGGCTCTGAACCGAGCGATAACGCCTGCTACAGGGCATTACTTGTGGGGTTCTCCATGGTTTTTGGTTTTGAGAATGATCGTTCTCATTTTTCCCCATTATACGTCTGTACCGAATGATGGGAAGGTTTTTTACACAAAATTTAGTGCAGGGAATTTAGTCAGGAAATAATGGAGAAAAAAAGGATATTTTGTGAAAGTAGGGTGGTGAATGGTCTGTGAAAAATAAAAGATGGAGATAATCAATGACATTAATAATAACAGAGAACATTAATCCCGCCGATCAAGAAGAGCTGCTGGCGGGACTGCGGGAATACAATCTGCGCTTTCTGGACCCGGCTCAGTTCGGCGAGCTGGGCGTTTATTCACGCGATGACGCTGGCGCGATGCGCGGCGGATTGATCGGTAAACGCAAGGGCAGCTGGCTGTGTATTGAATATCTGTGGGTCAGCGAAGCCTCGCGCGGCAGCGGCCTTGGCAGCGAGCTGATGCATGAAGCGGAAAACCAGGCGCGGGCGCGCGGCTGCAGCCACGTGCTGGTGGATACGTTCAGCTTTCAGGCGCTGCCGTTTTATCAGAAGCTGGGCTATCAGCTGCAGATGTCGCTGCCGGGTTTTCCGCACGTGGGCATGCAGCGCCACTATTTATCGAAAGCATTGTAAACCTGGCCTCAGGAGACCCTCCCGGAGGCGGCGCTGTGCGCCTGTCCGGGCTACCCGAACGCAGGCGGCTGTGAAGCGGATTGAATCCCCCGGATGGCGGCTGTCGCCTTATCCGGGCTACCCGATCGCAGGCGGTTGTGAACCGGATTGTATTCCCCGGATTGCAGACGGCTGTGAACCTGTAGCCCGGCTAAGCGCAGCGCGAGCCGGGGGAATTAGCCGCCGATCCCCCGGCCTGTCAGCGCCAGGGCGTGGCTGACAATCATCTTCCGGTCTACCGATTGCAACCGCGGATCGGTGTGGGTGCGGGAAAACGGCACCAGCACCAGGCTTATCAGGGTGGTAAACAGCAGCTCCGGGGAGAGCGCCGGATTAAGCTTGCCCTCCCGCTGCCAGCGGCGCACCGTCTCCAGCATCTTGTGGTACTTCTCATCGCCAAAACGCGCGTGCATATGCTGGCGCAGCACCGGCATCTCGCCGATGATCTCCTGCATCCACAGCGGCGCGAACCACGCGTTTTTCTCCGCCATGGCCGCCAGGGTTTCAATAAGCAGCGTAAAAGCGGTGACCGGATCGTCGCCGTGCGCGACAAAAATTTGTCCGATCTCGCTGCGTAGCGGCATAAAGCGCTCTTCGACCAGCTTTTCCACCAGCGCTTCGCGCGAGCTGAAGTAGTAGTGCAGCATCGCGGGCGTTACCCCCGCCTCTTTGGCGATGGCGTTCAGCGAAATGCGGGCGATCCCGTGGCGGGCAAACAGCGCCAGGGCAATATCCATCAGCTGTTCGCGGTTGGCGGAGCCGGATTTCTGCCCGCGCGGGCGACCGGGACGACGCGGGGCTTCGTTGTCTTTTTGTGCTGACATCCTGTGGCGATCCCTTGACCAGATTCATCATTTCCCTAAATATTAATTATGCATTTAATTAATTTCAAGCGAGTGATGCTATGACATCTGAAATCGCCAGCCAACCGGCGGTGCCCTCGATCCGCCTGCTCTTCAGCGCCCTGCTGCTGGTGATGCTGCTCTCGGCGCTGGATCAGACTATCGTCTCCACCGCGCTACCGACCATCGTCGGCGAGCTCGGCGGGCTGGATAAGCTCTCCTGGGTGGTCACCGCCTACATCCTGAGTTCGACCATCGCGGTGCCGCTGTACGGCAAATTCGGCGATCTGTTCGGGCGCAAAATCGTTCTGCAGGTGGCGATTGTGCTGTTTCTTGCCGGTTCCGCCCTCTGCGGGCTGGCGCAAAATATGGCCCAGCTGGTGCTGATGCGCGGCCTGCAGGGGCTGGGCGGCGGCGGCCTGATGGTGATCAGCATGGCGGCGGTGGCTGACGTCATCCCGCCGGCGAATCGCGGCCGCTATCAGGGTCTGTTCGGCGGCGTCTTTGGCCTGGCGACGGTAATCGGGCCGTTAATCGGCGGCTTCCTGGTGCAGCACGCCTCCTGGCGTTGGATTTTTTACATCAACCTGCCGCTGGGGCTGTTTGCGCTGCTGGTGATCGGCGCGGTTTTTCACAGCAGCAACAAGCGCAGCCAGCACCAGATCGACTGGCTGGGGGCGATTTACCTCAGCATGGCGCTGCTGTGCATCATCCTGTTTACCTCAGAGGGCGGCAGCGTCCGCGCGTGGAGCGACCCGCAGCTGTGGTGCATCCTGGCGTTTGGCCTGGTCGGGATTGTCGGCTTTATTCATGAAGAGCGGCTGGCCAGCGAGCCGATTATTCCGCTCTCCTTATTCCGCAACCGCAGCTTTTTGCTGTGCAGCCTGATTGGCTTTGTTATCGGCATGGCGCTGTTCGGCTCGGTGACCTTCCTGCCGCTCTATTTGCAGGTGGTCAAAGAGGCGACGCCGACCGAGGCGGGCCTGCAGCTGATCCCGCTAATGGGCGGCCTGCTGCTAACCTCGATCGTCAGCGGGCGCATTATCAGCCGCACCGGCAAGTATCGCGTATTTCCGATTATCGGCACCCTGCTGGGGGTCGTCGGCATGGTGCTGCTGACGCGCATCACCATCCACTCCGCGATGTGGCAGCTGTACCTGTTTACCGGCGTGCTGGGGGCGGGCCTGGGGTTGGTGATGCAGGTGCTGGTGCTGGCGGTACAGAACGCGATGCCCGCGCAGATGTACGGCGTGGCGACCTCCGGGGTTACGCTGTTTCGATCGATTGGCGGCTCCATCGGCGTGGCGCTGTTTGGGGCGGTGTTTACTCACGTGCTGCAAAGCAATCTCCAGCGCCTGCTGCCGGAAGGGGCGCAGCTGCCGAGGGCGCTGAACCCGGCGGCGGTGCAGAATCTCCCGGCGGAGATCCGCCTCGATTATCTGGACGCCTTCGGGTCCGCTATCCATGCGGCGTTTCTGATGGCGGCCTGCATTATGGCGGTGGCATTTGCCCTCTCCTGGCTACTGAAAGAAGCGCCGCTGAAAACCGGCACACGCTAGACGGCGGCGGCAATACGCCGCAGCGCCCGACGCAGAGCCGGCGCGGCGAAATCGATAAATTTACGCAGCTTAAGCGGAGCCAGATCCCGCGAGGTGTACAGCAGGTGCACCGGTGCAGGCTCTGGTTCCATCGCCTGCAGGAGCAGCTTCAGCTCGCCGCGGGCCAGGCCGTCGATCGCCTGGTAATGCAGCAGGCGCGCCACGCCGGCCCCCAGACGGGCGGCGTCGGCGGCGCTCTCCGGCGTGGTCAGCGACAGCACCGGCTGCAGCGCCACCAGCCGGTCCTCCGCCTCTTCGGCGTTAAAGCGCCAGCCGCGATAAGGCATTGGCGATTCAATACGAATGATCGGTAGCGCGGCCAGCTCGCGCGGGCGTTCGGGTATGCCGTGTTTTTCCAGCAAAGCCGGGTGCGCGCAGGTCACAATACGCATCTCGCCAAGCCGGGTGGCCACCATCCCGCTGTCCGGCAGCGTACCGATACGCACCGCTAAATCAATATGATCGCCCACCAGATCGGCGTTGCGGTCGCTAAGCAGTAAACGGACGCGAATCTGCGGGTAGCGGGCGAGAAAATCCGTCACCACCGGCAAAACATGCTGACGACCGAACATGGTGGGGGCTGAGAGAACCAGTTCGCCTTTTGGCTCCTGATATTCGCCCGCCGCCTGGCGCTCTGCGTTCTCCACCTCTTCGAGAATGCGCCGCGCGGCGGCGACATAATCGACGCCGGCATCGGTCAGCGTCAGCTTGCGGGTGGTGCGGATCATCAGGCGCACGCCGAGGGTATTTTCCAGTTCGCCAATCTGGCGGCTAACGGTGGTCAGGGGCATATTCAGCGCCCGCGCCGCCGCCGACATGCTGCCGAGTTCGGCCACTTTCACCAGCAGCGCCATCGCGCTGAGTCGGTCCATAATTATCCCGTTTTACGGAAAGATGATTGTCATATTGCCACTATTATCTTTTCTGCCAGCACAGTCCATGATGAGTTATGCCGCAACGCATCGGGAGGACCTATGCCAGCAGAATTTCTTGATATCGCCATGACGCCGGACGTGATGGATGTCCAGCATGAAATGGGCAGCGATGAGCTGTGGCAGTCGCCGCATCGCCAGCGCCGGGGTGAGCGCTTCGGCGCCAGCGAGGAGGCGATGATTGCCACCCGCGACAGCTTCTATCTGGCCACCCTTTCGCAAACCGGCTGGCCCTATATTCAGCATCGCGGCGGCCCGGTGGGCTTTCTGCATCTGCTGGATGAAACCACCCTTGGGATGGCGGATTTTTCCGGTAATCGCCAGTACATCACCACCGGCAACCTGCGCGGCAGCGATCGGGCCTGTCTGTTTTTGATGGATTACCCGCGCCGTGCCAGGCTGAAAATCTACGCCACCGTAGAGGTTGTAGCGGTGGATGCCGACCCGCAGCTGCTGGCGCAGGTCGCGCCGGAGAACTATCGGGCCCGGATTGAGCGCATCTACCGTTTCCACTTACAGGCTTTTGACTGGAACTGCCCGCAGCATATTATCCCCCGCTACACCGCCCGGCAGGTGGCGGAGTATAGCCAGACGCTGCAACAGCGTATTGACGAACTGGAGCGGGAAAATCAGCGCCTGCAGCAGCTTATATACCCAAAATAATTCGAGTTGCTTAAAGGCGGCAAGGGAGTGAGTCCCCAGGAGCATAGATAACTATGTGACTGGGGTGAACGAGTGTAGCCAACACATAAGCAACTTGAAGTATGAAGGGTATTCATACAGGAGATTCATGATGACCGAACAACGTCCGCCTCTGCCGCCGTTCACCCGCGAGAGCGCCGCGCAAAAAGTCCGAGCCGCTGAAGATGGCTGGAACAGCCGCGATGCCGCTAAGGTCGCGCTGGCCTATACCGTCGAGAGCGAATGGCGTAACCGCAGCGAATTTGTTCACGGCAGAACGCAGATTATCGACTTCCTGCAGCGCAAATGGCGTAAAGAGCAGGAGTACCGGTTGATTAAGGAACTGTGGGCGTGGAGCGATAACCGTATTGCGGTACGCTTTGCCTATGAGTGGCACGACGACAGCGGCAACTGGTTTCGTTCATACGGCAACGAGAACTGGGAATTCGACGAGCACGGACTGATGCAGACGCGCTACGCCTGCATCAACGATCTGCCCATTACGGAGAGCGAGCGTCTGTTTCACTGGCCCCAGGGCCGTCGCCCGGACGATCACCCGGGGCTGAGTGAGCTGGGGCTGTAAGGCGCCGTTCTGCGGAACGAGCCTCACCGTTGAAGAGATCCCCGGAGGCGGCGCTGCGCACCTGTCCGGGCTACTCGATCGCAGCCGACGGTGAACCCGTAGCCCGGGCAGGCGCATCGCGCCGCCCCCGGGAGAAAGGGGGAAGATGATTTTATTTCCGGTTGCGGTTTTTGCGTTTAAAACCCCAGCACAAAGTCGTTATAGTTTCAGACGAAAAAATAATAACGATTTCTATGGACTGACGGGGTGATAACAATGAAATTGCGTTTACGGACAGCCGCCGCCGTGGTGCTGGCGGGCCTGCTGCTGGCGGGCTGCGACCAGAAGGGCAGCGATGCGAAACACATTAAAGTCGGCGTCATTAACGGCGCGGAACAGGATGTGGCGGAAGTGGCGAAGAAAGTGGCTAAAGAGAAATATGGCCTCGACGTGGAGCTGGTGGGCTTTAGCGGCTCGCTGCTGCCGAATGAGTCCACCAACGCCGGCGATCTGGACGCCAACGTCTTTCAGCATCGCCCGTTCCTCGAACAGGATAATAAAGCCCACAACTATCGCCTGGTGGCGGTGGGCAACACCTTCGTCTTCCCGATGGCGGGCTACTCGCGCAAAATAAAATCCGTCGCCGAGCTGAAAGACGGCGCGACCATCGCCATTCCGAACGACCCGACCAACCTGGGCCGCGCGCTGCTTCTGCTCCAGCAGGAAAAGCTGATTACCCTCAAAGCGGGGACCGGCCTGCTGCCGACGGCGGTTGATATCATTGATAACCCGCATCACCTGAAAATTATGGAGCTGGAAGGAGCGCAGCTGCCGCGCGTCATCGACGACCCGAAGGTCGACGTGGCGATCATCAGCACTACCTACCTGCAGCAGACCGGCCTTTCCCCGGTGCGCGACGGTATCTTTATTGAAGATAAAAACTCGCCCTATGTGAACATCATCGTGACCCGCGAAGACAACAAAGACGCGGAAAACGTCAAAGCGTTTATCCACTCCTACCAGTCGCCTGAGGTGGCGAAGGCGGCGGAGACGATCTTCAACGGCGGCGCGGTGCCCGGCTGGTAATCACTCACACAAGGAGACGTGGCGATGACCCGGCAACGCCAGGCTGATTTGCTGCTCATAGCCGCGACGGTTATCGCCGCCTGCGGATGGATTTTTTCCCATGAAGCGATTGCCGGCATGCCGGTTTTCGCTTTCCTCGGCCTGCGTTTTTTCTTCGCCGCGCTGCTGCTGCTGCCTTTCTGCCGCGGCCTTCGCGTCGAGAGGCAGCAGTGGCCGCGCATGATTATCAGCGGCCTGTGGTTTGCGCTAAACCTGTGCCTGTGGATCTACTCGGTATCAACGACCCCATCGCTGGGCGAAGGGGCGTTTATCATGAGCCTGTCGATGCTGTTCGTGCCGCTTACCGCATGGGTGATGATGAAGGCGCGGCCGGCGCGGGCCTACTGGGAGTGCCTGCCGATTGCGGTTGTCGGTCTCGGCTTACTCAGCCTGCATATGCCGATTGCGTTTCACCCCAGCCAGGGCTGGTTCCTGTTGACCGCGCTGGTGCAATCGATCTGGTTTTGCTACACCAGCAAAAGCGCCCGCGAGGTGCCGCTGATCCCGCTGACCACCGTGCAGCTCGGCATTACCGGCATTGTCGGACTGGGGATCTCCGCCGCCGTTGAAAGCTGGACTCAGCCGTTTACCCTGCCGACCTTCGGCTGGCTGCTCGCCAGCATCGTTATCGCCACCAGCCTGCGCTTCGGCCTGCAAATGAAGGGGCAGAAGTACGCGGCGGTCGCCAGCGCGGCGATTATTATGGTGCTGGAACCGCTGCTCACGGTGATTGCCGCCGCGCTGTGGTACGGCGAACAGCTACCGCTGCAGAAAATTATCGGCGGCCTGCTGATCCTCGTCGCTCAGCTGTGGTTCCGCTGGCGGATGCTGAAGCCGCTACGCTAAACCGGTGCGCCGCTGCGCCATCAGATGCAGCAGCGGCACCAGCGATAGCCCGTCCGGCATCTCGCCGCGGGCGATCAGCTGGCCTATCTCTTCGAGGGTAAACCAGCCCGTTTCCATCACTTCGTCCTGATCTTCATCCATTCCCACCCAGGTCAAATCGTGGGCCAGCCAGGTAATAAACAGCTGGTCGCTGCTGCCGTAGGAGGGGTTATAGCGGATAATTTCGTCGGCGCGCTGCGCCTGCCAGCCGGTTTCTTCCCGCAGCTCGCGCAGGGCCGCCTCGCGCGGGTCTTCGCCTTCATCGACGCCGCCGGAAGGAATCGCCCACACCACCCGATCGATCAGGTAACGGTAGTGGCGAATCAGCAGCACTTTGTCATCCTGCATCGCCACAATTCCCACCGCCGGGCGAGGATAGTGAATGGAGAAAAAATCCCGCCGATCGCCGGGGGCCATATCAATTCCGACCTTGCGCATGCTGAACCATGGGGTGTCTGCCAGAACCTCGACATCGTGCATATCGGCGGAGGTGAGTTTCTTTTTCATCGTAGCCACTGTTCCTCAAAGTTGAGCGTTCAGCACACCATAGCCGGGAGCCGATGGCAACCGTCGCAGATTGGCCCGATTTCATCGTTCATTGCCCAAACGCCCATATTGCGCCAGGCTTGTGGGACGTACGATGTTCAGCAGATAACCGCGAAGAGGAATGAACATCATGAAAATCACCCATGTGCGTAATGCTACCCAGCTTATTGAATATGCGGGTAAAAAGTTTCTCATTGACCCGATGCTTTCTGACAAAGGCGCCTGTGCGGGCTTTGCCGGTACCGCGCGCAGCGAGTTGCGTAACCCGCTGGTGGAACTGCCTTTTTCCATCGAAACGATCGTTGACGTGGATGCCGTTATCGTCACTCACACTCATCAGGATCACTGGGACGAGGCGGCGATCGCCGCGATCCCCAAAACCCTGCCGGTTTATGTCCAGCATGACGCCGACGCCCAGCTGCTGCGTGGCCAGGGCTTTCGCGATATTCGTCTGCTCTCTGAGGACAGCGCGTTTGCTGACGTTGCGCTGGTGAAAACCACCTCGGGCCAGCACGGCAGCGACCGCACCTATGCGGTGCCGGCAATGGCCGAGCGCCTGGGCGAAGCCTGCGGCGTGGTGCTGCGCCATCCGCAGGAGAAAACCCTGTGGCTGGTGGGGGACACTATCTGGCGCGATGAAGTGGAAGCCGACATGCTCAGGCTGCGCCCTGACGTGGTGGTACTGAATGCCGGGTATGCGCACGTCATCGGTTTTGGGCCGATCATCATGGGCAAAGAGGATGTGCTGAAGGCGCACTTCGTCCTGCCGGAAGCCAAAATTGTCGCCAGCCATATGGAAGCGGTGAACCACTGTCTGCTGAGCCGCGATGAGCTGCGCCAGTACGTGGCTGACAATCAGATTGCCGAAGCGGTCAGCATCCCGCAGGATGGGGAAAGCATGGTCTTTTAGAAGCGGAGCGGGCGATGAAACTCACGGAAGTGGCGATTGTGGCGGTGGACGGGTTTAGCCCGTTTCACTACTCGGTGCCCTGTATGCTGTTTGGCGATACGGTCTCGGAAACCAAACGCTTTAACCTGCATATTTGCGCCGAACGGCCGGGGCTGCTCAGCGCCCGCGACGGCTTCGCGCTGAACGCCAGCGGCGATTTTTCCCTCCTGGCGCAGGCGGATATCGTGGTGGTGCCTTACTGGGGGGCGGTGAATCAGCGCCCATCGCAGCCGCTGCTTGACGGCCTGGTTCGCGCGCGCAATAACGGCGCGCAGATCGTCGGCCTGTGCCTCGGGGCGTTTGTACTCGGCTACGCCGGGCTGCTGGACGACAGGCGCGCGGCGACCCACTGGGAGTTCGAGCAGGATTTTCAGCGCCAGTTTCCGCAGGTGCGGCTGGATATCAACGCGCTGTACGTTGACGATGAGGGGATTATCACCTCGGCGGGCACCGCGGCGGCGCTCGACTGCTGCCTGTATCTCATTCGCCAGCGTTTTGGCAGCCTTGTCGCCAATCAGATCGCCCGGCGGATGATCGTCCCGCCGCACCGTGAGGGCGGCCAGGCGCAGTTTATCGCCCAGCCGGTACCCAAAAACACCCGCGACGCGCGGATAAACGGCCTGCTTGAGTATCTCCAGCAGCACATCCGCGAACCGCATAATCTCGACTCGCTGGCGCAGGTCGCGGCGATGAGCCGCCGGACCCTGACCCGCCATTTCGCCAAAGCGACCGGCATGGGCATCGCCGACTGGCTGGCCGCCGAGCGCCTGCGGCGCAGCCAGATCCTGCTGGAGGCCGGGGATTTACCGGTCGGGCAGGTGGCGGAGGAAGTGGGCTATCGCTCCGCCGTAACCTGGCGCCAGCAGTTTAAAGCGCGCTTTGGCGTCAGCCCGGCGGAGTGGCGGCGCACTTTTCGTCGCGGGGCTTAGCCGCCGAGCGTGGCGCTGTCGATGACGAAGCGGTATTTCACGTCGCCTTTAATCATCCGCTCCCAGGCCTCGTTAATCTGGTCGCCGCGTATCAGCTCTATATCGGCGACGATACCGTGCTCGGCGCAGAAATCGAGCATCTCCTGGGTTTCCGGGATGCCGCCGATCATCGACCCGGCAATTGACCGGCGGCGGAAGATCAGATTAAACACTTCCGGCGAGGGATGCGGCGTGGCGGGCGCGCCCACCAGCGTCATGGTGCCGTCGCGCTTGAGCAGGGTGGTGAAGGCATCGAGGTTATGCGGCGCAGCCACGGTGTTGAGAATAAAGTCGAAGCTCTTCAGGTGGGCGGCCATTTCGTTTTCGTTGCGCGAGACCACCACTTCGTCCGCGCCCAGCTCCCGCGCCGCGTCACGCTTGGATTCCGAGGTGGTAAAGGCCACCACGTGGGCGCCCATGGCGTGGGCCAACTTGATGCCCATATGCCCCAGCCCGCCAATGCCCACGATGCCGACTTTTTTGCCCGGTCCGACGTTCCAGTGGCGTAGCGGCGAGTAAGTTGTGATGCCCGCGCACAGCAGCGGCGCGACGGCGGCCAGCTGCTCTTTGGGATGGCGGACGCGCAGCACGTAGCGCTGATGCACAACGATCTGCTGGGAGTAACCGCCGAGCGTGTGGCCGGGCGCGTCCTGCGTCGGGCCGTTATAGGTGAGCACCATACGATCGCAATAGTTTTCCAGCCCGTCCCGGCACTCCTCGCACTCTTTACAGCTGTCGACCATACAGCCGACGCCCACCAGATCGCCAACGGCGTGGCCGGAGACCCGGCTGCCTACGGCGGTCACCCGGCCGACGATTTCATGGCCCGGCACGCAGGGATAGAGCGTCCCTGCCCACTCGGAGCGGGCCTGGTGTACATCCGAGTGGCAGACGCCGCAATAATCAATGGCGATCTGCACATCGTCCGGCCCCGGTTCGCGGCGGGTGATGGCCATAGACCCCAACGGCTGGCTGGCCGAGTTCGTTCCAATAGCGTTGATCTGCATAGCAAAACCTCTTCTACATAACGGCGTTGAATAAAACGGAGGGGGGAGAGCGTTTTTTGAGCGGCAGGATCAAGCGTAGCCTGGTTGAGGCGCGATGGGTGGGGGAGAGCTCAAAGGGTTAAAGATAGGCTCACCCCCGCAAATGGAATGTAGAAAATATCAGGGCGCGACGGGTGTCAGATAATCCAGCCGCAGCGGCCCGGCAAGCAGGCTATCCATCTGCGCAATAAAATCCTGGAAGTGCGGCAGGGCGATATGCGCGTCCAGCGCTTCCTGATTGCGCCAGGATTCGCGCATATAGAACGTATCCGGCGCATCGCGCAGCTGAAACAGGGCGTAATCGAGGTTGCCTGGCTCCTGACGCGTCGGCAGCAGCAGCGCCCGCAGGGCCTGACGCAGCGCGTCGCTGTGACCCGGTTTCGCCGTCAGCACCGCGAGAAGTGAAATCGCCTCGCCGCTCATCTTAAAAGCCCTCCAGCACGATTTTGCCCACCGAACGCCCGGTTTCCAGCTGCGCGTGCGCTTTTTGCAGGTTGGCGGCGGTGATGGCGCCGTAGTGCTCGCCGAGGGTGGTCTTAATGGTGTTGTCGTCAATCAGCGCGGCCACGCGGGTCAGCAGCTGATGCTGGGCGATCATGTCCGGCGTTGCGAACATCGAGCGGGTAAACATAAATTCCCAGTGCAGAGAGATGCTTTTCGCCTTCAGCGGCACCACGTCGAGGGTTTCCGGGTCGTCAATGAGCGCCAGCTTGCCCTGCGGTGCGAGAGCGGCGATCAGCTGCGGATAGTGCTGGTCGGTATTGGTCAGGCTGGCGACGTGGGTCACCGCTTTGACGTCAATCCGCGCCAGCTCTTCGGCGAGCGGTTTGCTGTGATCGATAACATGATGCGCGCCCGCTTCCCGTACCCATTTCTGGCTTTCCGGACGCGAGGCGGTACCAATGACCGTCATACCGGTGAGCTTGCTGGCGAGCTGGGTCAGTATCGAACCGACGCCGCCCGCCGCGCCGACGATCAGCAGCGTGTCGCCCGCGTTGCCGCCTTCCTCTACGCCAAGACGGTGGAACAGCAGCTCCCAGGCGGTAATGGCGGTGAGCGGCAGCGCGGCGGCGGCGGCATTATCCAGCGAACGTGGTTTGCGGGCGACGATGCGCTCATCCACTAACTGAAACTCGCTGTTGCTGCCCGGACGGCCCAGCGCGCCGGCGTACCACACTTCATCTCCTGCGGCGAACAGCGTCACCGCGCTGCCGACGGCTTTCACCACGCCCACCGCGTCCCAGCCCAGCACGCGCGGGGTATCGGCGTTAAACCCGGCGCGGACTTTGGTATCCACCGGGTTGACGGAAATAGCCTTCACTTCAACCAGCAGGTCATGCCCCTCGGCAACCGGCTGCGGCAGCTCGATGTCGGTTAAAAAAGGAATATTGCTGCCTTCTGCCGCCGCGCGGGTAATGGCGATCGCTTTCATACACTCTCCGGTTTTGAATAAGGTTCATCGTTTGAATGTATTGAGGATAGACCGCGGCACGCGGGGGAAAAATGGCCCGACGGCGATAACAGTTATATTGAAAACGTGAAAATCAGCGGACGCGATAAAAATCGAGAATCACGCCGTCCTGCGTGCGGCCGCCGGAACAGATAAACAGCGAGGTGGTCAGCCAGCGCAGCGCTGACGCATCCACTTCAAAAGTCGGTACGGTACGAAAATAGATATCTTCCGGCGGAATATCGCTAAAAAAGCGCATATCGTCGCCGAAAAGATGCTCTATGTACTCTTCGGGTAGGCGGCGAATGCCGTTGTTTTCGATGTATACCGTGCCTTCTTCCACGTGTAATGCATAGCGGGCGGAGAGGCGGCAGGTGCCGTCAGGTTCGACGATCTGGCTGTCGACGCCGCCGGGTAAGACGTGGCCGTTAAGCTCACCGCGTACGGTTCCGCTGAGGATTGGGATCAGCTGACGTTTCCCGCTCTGCGGGCTGCGGGAGACGATGACCGGTTTGTCGACCTGAATGGTGATAGAGAAGCTGTGTTCGAGTTCGGGTGTCATCATTGGTCTCCTTTCTAAGCCACGTTATCCCGTTAGTGTAAGGATTTAAAGGTGAAGGGAATAACGCAAACATTGGATGGAAATGATTGGCTGGGGAGATGGAAGTGAACAAAAAACGGCCGCGATCGCGGCATTATTTGGCGTATTCTGCTGACATAATGCTTTCACACGGACGCGAGGAATAAAGATGAATACGCTATTTCTGATTGGCCCCGGCGGGGTGGGAAAAAGCACGGTTGGAGCGCTGCTCGCGCAGGCGATGAGCTACCGGTTTATCGATCTCGATAGCGAATTTTGCGAGCAGATTTTAAATATTCGCCAATATATTCAGCGCAATGGATACGAGCGCTATGTGCGTGAGAACGCCGCACTATGCTCTCGCCTGCTGGCGGAGAATCCGCATGAAAAACGAGTGGTGGTGCTCTCCTCGGGATTTCTTGCCACCGATGTCTGCCCGGAGATTGTCGCCGGGAATCGACAGCTTGTGCGGCAGTCCGGGTACTCCATCCTGCTACTGCCTTCAGAGGATATCGATATCGCGACGCGCATAGTGGTCGCGCGCCAGCTGATGCGCGGCTTTGGTCTGGTCAGAGAAAAAGAAGAGATGAAGTTCCGTCAGCGCTTTAGGGAATATTGTGCATTAGACGATTGCCGGGTGGTTTCGTCTGAGGAGCCGGAGAGGGTGGCGGAGCTGGTGCGGGAGAAGGTGGCTGCGGAACAGCGGAAACAAAAAAGCCTGGCGGCGATGCGTGAACTGAGCGAGCTGTCACAGAAGCTGGGATTGTATAACTAAACGCCATGCAGAGCAGCTCTGTGGGTATTACACAGGCCCAAAGATAATCCCGGATCGCGTAGGCCGGGCAAGGCGCCGCCCGGCAGAAAGGTGAGCACAGCAGATAAAACAGGTTTAGCCAAATGATTTTATTCGTGAGAATCGGAATCCTCAGTGCTACTTTTTAGGCTCTGTTTTCCACTGTAGCAAAGCAGCAATATCCTTCTCACCCTCGGCTTCCTTTAAACGCCGCTGTTGCTCGGAAAACTGACTATATTCCGCCTGTGCTTTTTCATCTGCCATTTGCTTACTCACTTTACCTGCACCTTGCAGAACCTCGCGCTCGTTAAATTGCAGAAACTGATCCAGCTTATCCTGCCAGTCGCGTAAAAAGACCTGACGACGACGACGGGCCTGATCCTCAGCAAAATCCAGCCACATGTTAACCACGCGATTAAGTTCGCTGACCTCATCCTGAGTCAGATAATTTTTTGCCACCGTCACGTCACCCTTATGCACCTCTTCACCTTTATAGCTGGACAGTCCCATATGCGGTTGGCTGGCGTCAGCACGCTGATGAATGAGTTCAGCCGCGGTATGTCCGGTACAGGCAAAATGCAACTTGTTCTGGATGGTTTGAAAAAACTGCGTGGTTTCTTTTAGCGATGGTTGATAGTCAGCCGCTAATGCAAAAATCTCCCGCACTCGCAAATAAACCCGGCGTTCGCTGGCGCGAATATCTCGGATGCGCTCCAGCATCTCATCGAAATAATCGGGTACAGCCGATGTACCAACAGGCGGATTTTTCAGCCGCTCATCGTCCATCACAAAGCCTTTGATCAGATACTCCTGGAGCGTCTGGGTTGCCCACTGGCGGAACTGAGTGCCGCGAGGGGAGCGAACGCGATAGCCAACGGCAAGTATCAGAGGCAAACTAAAGTGTTGAACCTGATAATTTTTTCCATCACTGGCAGTTGTTCGATAAAACCGAACAACTGAATTTTCCTCAAGTTCGCCTTCTTCAAATATATGCTTTATATGCTCGCTGATGGTGGCTTTCGCTTTACCATAGAGTTTGCAGATCATTGCCTGCGAGAGCCAAAGCGTATCGCTTTCAAAGCGGCATTCAACACGTACTTTCCCATCACCGCTGGCAAACATAACGAACTCGCCTATGGGGGACGACGTTAAGTGTTCATTTGCCATATAGCCTCCGGGTGAACCTGCTTTGGCTCGCATAGTATGTCAGAAGAGCATAAATTTCATTAGACGGACGATTAACCCGGCGTCATTTGGCAGCGGCTATCCAGAAGGTGAAGATTTCCGGGCGTCAGACGAGATGAAGCGTATTGTTGACGCTTTTAAAGGATTGCTGAATTTGCAGTAGCTCCGCTTTAAGCATTTCTTCCTTATCGCTCTGCGGCAGCAGAACAATACAGCCATCCATTACCTTAACCGTGAAGCGCTTTCCGGTATCGAACCCCGCTGCGCGTAACCACTTGCCGGAAAGGGTAAGACTTACGAGCTGGTTTAAAGGCGCTGGCGAGAAGCGCGCTAAAAGCGAAAGGCATTGAATCGAAAGGCTGATTTTCTGGATAAGTTCACATGGGTGATCACAGGAGTAATATTATTGTCGTATCTTTTTGTTTTTATTTGAATTTATAAATATAAAATTATTTTTTATACATATACTTATACGCATTTGCTTGACTGACAAGCTATCTTATAGATAAAGCACCAGTGACCGTTCTTATCAAAAAATTTTTTTTAGAAAAACTGTTCACACTGTTCACTACGCATTTTTATCTTTATTATTCATATGGTTACGTGGTGAATAGTTGGTGAACAGTGAACACTTTACTGTTCACCTCCACAGGTTATAGGTACAAGTGTTGTAATCTACTATGAGCGTGAAGCCTACAATTTTCACATCTGTGTTATCCTACTTTGTAAGAACTGGTCATACTGGTATGGTATCTAATCAAATGTATCACTTATAATCATTCGATTATAAAAGGTGTTAGCTATGCTATATAAAAATAATGTTATAAATCTGTTTGCGAAGATGGTTTCTTTTTTCTTAAAAAAACCTCAGCTTTCTCTTTCATTAATATTGTTTTCAATCGGTACACTGATGCTTAATACTAAATTCAGTACATTGGCAGGAGCTGCATTCGGTGCGGGTGCTTCTTTTTTAGGTGCTTGGGTGACTGAATTAAATACGAAGAATGCAAAAAAAGAAGAAAATGAACGAAAAGAATTTGAAGCTAAAAACTTTCTTGCTCCTGAATTAAATCGAATAATAGAACGGGTGCTTTACATTCACTCTCGCTCAATTACAAATTTTAGTGCGGCATCTGTTGAATATTTTAAATCTCCAATAACCCATTCCATTAAACCTAACGACTTACAACAAGATTTTCTACCATATCTCCCAGTTCTATATCCGAATGTGGAGCAGTTTAAATATCTTAAAGGAGAGGATGCTGTTGCTTTGGTAATGTTTTATGACTCTCTACATCACTTAGAACATTCTGTAAGAGATTGGTGGGGGCGTGAAGGACAGCTTCCCGTAAATATTTTTTTGGATTTCATGAGTAATACTGAAAAAAGCCTTGAGTTAGCTGAAGTCTGTATTGAGTGTTTTGATATGGATAAGAGATTTCCGCCTCGATATTCCTCTAGCGGTACTTTGTCATCTCGAGTTAGCAACTCTAGAAAAAATTCAGCACTTAATTTAGATGCGCATATAGAAAGAGCAAGTAGAAAATAATTTTTGGATACTAGCTTTTATTACGTACTCCATACTTTGTCAGGGTTAATGTTTTTCGATAGTTGTAGTGTCAAACTTTCTGGTACGCAATAAGCGATTGGAGGAATTTACTTATACGTAACCATATATAAAATATTATTAATAACTAGTACGCTCGCCAATTTTTTAGGGTTTTGTCTTTATATCTAATTTATCAAAGACCTTACTTAATACCTCAACTAAACGTGAATCAATCTTTTCGACATCAAGATGTGATAAATCTGATGAACCAGAGGTATTCCAGTGTTGAAATACTTCCTTTATTTCTGTTTGTGAGATTTGTGTGGAAAATACACGCATATAAAATTTCCCGAAAGAAATGGCATGAAGACGATCAGCATTCTTAAGTGCTTCCAACTGATGGGTTTTTGCAAGTAAAAATGAATATCTGGCAAGTCCCAAAAGTAATGCAACAATCGTTACACCTTTTATTGCATCGAATACTATTCTATTGGTTTCTAATGAAGGTTGTGTAAATGAATTATCGACACTCACCCAAAGAATAAATACGAAAATGACAGACAATACCAACGCTGAATATCCAGCAAGGTGCCATCGTGAAGCAAGTCGTCGGCTAGTTTTTTCTCGTGTTTTTAGGTCATCAATTGTTTCATTGATGTAGTCGGTTGACTCATCCTCAAGAACCTTACCTCTAGACGCATTTATCTCTTCTTGAGCAAGTCTAACCCCCTCAAAACGACCAATGATATTTTCTATTTCGTGCACAAGTTTTTCAAAATCATCAGTTCGTCCAAATAATGCCTGGAATGCAGTAAGGTCACTATTACTGATTGATTCTTTATCCAAAACCACAGGTAAAATCAATTTTTCCCGATTGCTATGCGATAGATATGAAACGGCTGAAGAAACTTCATTATTAAAGATGTGGGAATTGTCGCTGTTTTTAGTAACCAATGCGAGAAATACATCCACATTTTTGAGTTTGTTTCTGATATCTTGCTGGAAAGGATCGCCAAGTTTAATAGATTGTTGATCCAAATAAACATCATGATTACCCTTAGTTATCTCTGCAATCAGTCTTTGTACAATTGAAAAGTCTTCTCTTGCGTAAGATATCAATATTTTAGCCATAATATAATTTCTTTTATTTATAGAGCCACGACGATGTGGCTGATTGTCATGACAATGTTTACCTCAATATACGTACTAAATCAAGAAGATAATATCATGTAAATAAAAGAGAATGTTATGAGGTTTTCTCATAAGTTAACGTAGCCAACATACAAGTACTTTCAGCTTTTGGAGCTCAGCGGCCAGATAGCTTTTGATGGTAAAAACTTTTTTTCTGGAAAAACTGTTCACACTGTTCACACTGTTCACACTGTTCACACTGTTCACACTGTTCACACTGTTCACACTGTTCACACTGTTCACACTGTTCACTCGGTATTTTTGTTGTTTATTTTCATAATATTAGCTGGTGAATACTCGGTGAACAGTGAACACTTTACTGTTCACTTTGCCTGGTGTGCAGGTAAAAAAAGACCGGCAATGCCGGTCCGGGTAGGTTATGTTGCGGTGGGTTCATCGCACTTCGGCAGCCAGTCGGCGTTGCTTTCCTCCCTGAGGGCGAGATTGGTCTGCATGCCCTGATTTGTGCGGCGCTTCTCATAATTCAGACCGTATTCTTTCAGCATGGCTGAGAGCCCCTTGCCGAACATGGTCAGGCTGAGCGCATTCCTGTAGCCGTGGGCCTCCATGTACACCAGATAAGCGTGATACAGATACAGGCGAGGCTGGCGCGGGATAATATTGGCGTTCCCCATATACATTCCGTCCGGCTCCGGCAATGCCTCCAGATAGCCGCAAAAATCAAACGTCGGGTCAGCGTCTCGTTTGATGCTGAGCGCCTCGTCGGAGTTCTGCTGCGACTGGAGCAGAGCGCGGGCGCTCATCGGGTCGCTGAACTGCTGCATTAACTGGCGGACAATCACGGCCAGCTCGCGGGCGATTTTATCCCTGAGCTGCGGGTCGCGCTCCTCCGGGGCTATCTGCTCCGGGAAGTGGATGATTACCCGGCGACGTGACACGCCCCCGCTGCGGTCGGTGAAGCGCATCGGGTTATTATTCACGGCCAGAATGACCGCCGGAATGTGCGTCGAGTAGGGATTCTGGTATTTCGGGTCAACGGAGACCGCATCGCCGCCGGTGATGGCCTTGAGTCCGGCACCGTCACCGCTCCATTTTTCCTGGTCAGGCAGACGAATAAGTGAGAAGCCAATCAGGGAGGCACGCTTACGGGGGTCTTCCAGCGTGTCGATATCGGCTGACGTGGCGTTATCCTCTCCGGCCAGCATCGTGGCGATTTCGGCGAGGATACTTTTCCCGCTGCCGCCGGGGCCGGTCACTTCGAGAAAGAGCTGCCAGTCGTAGCGGTTCGCCAGCACCATAAACAGCGCGGCCAGAATCACGTTACGTTTTGTCGGGTTGCCACTGGCCGCCCGGTCGAGCCAGCGCCAGAAGTTCGGCGCGTGGGTTTCCAGCGTTTCGCCCTCCACCGGCGGGGTGAAATCCACGTCGCACAGGGTGCGCAGCCAGTGCGATTTGCTGTGCGGGCTGAACAGGCCGCTTTGGGTATCGAGTACCCCGTTGCGAAAACCAATCAGACGGCGTGCCGGTGCCTCCTGCTGGGGAATAATCAGTTTCAGGGTTTCCACCACCGACGCAATTCTCCCCGACGAGAACGGGGCGCGCAGGCGCTGGAACAGCCCGGCCACATCGCGGGCAAAATCAGACGGCGGAATTACCTTCCAGATGCCGCTTTCATAGCGGGACAGAAGCTGGCCGTTGGCGTCCACGGCCAGCGCTTCGCCGTAATGTTCATGCACCCGCATTGCCTTATCGCTGGCGCTCATGGCGGTAAATTCCGCCTCGCTCATGGTGTCAAACGGGCTTTGTGCCGCTGGCCGGATGGCGGCATAAATGGCTTTCCGCGTGGCGTCCTCACCTTTCAGCATCATCGCATCATTCCAGTCCCCAAATACCGGCGGCAGGGCGACAACGCCCTCACAGGCTTCTGCGGCCGCGGTGGCTTTGTTCTGGCCGTCGCCGTTCAGGTCACGGTCAGCGGCAAGCACAATCTGACAGGCCGGATGTTTCTGACGGGCCAGGCTCGCCAGAGAAAGAAGGTTCACGGACGACAGCGCCACCATGACGGTTTCCCCGGTCAGGTGATGCACGCTAAGGGCCGTTGCATAACCCTCCGCTATCCACAGGCGTTTCCCGGCCTGTTTCTGCCCGTCGATGAGATGACATGCCCCTTTGACCTGCCCGCCCTTCAGGGTGCGCTTGAGCCCCTCAGCATTTATAAGCTGGAGGTTAACCAGCGCGCCGGTTTCGTCATACAGCGGCACCACCACATCACCGGCACGGTAAGCCACGCCGCCGGTTTTGTGCGACGTGGTCAGCGTCAGACATTCCAGAGCGGCAAAGCCCTTGCGGGTCAGGTAGGCGTTGCCGGTGGCCGGGCGGGTTTTCTCCAGCAGCCCGACGGCCAGCGCGGCCGCTGCTTTGCGGTCGGCCTCCGTTCCGGCGTCTGCGGCTGCCATCACCTCCGGGGCCACCGGCGGCAGGTGGCCGGTGACGGCGTTCACCTTCCCGGCGGCCTCGGATGCCGATATGCCGAACACCTTCTCAACCAGTTTCAGGCCGTCACCGGCGCCGCACTGGTTACAGAACCATGTGCCGCGCCCCTCTTTATCGTCAAAGCGGAACCGGTCAGCGCCGCCACACACCGGGCAGGCCTGATGGCGGTTTTTTATCACTTTCATTCCCAGCGCCGGGAGAATGCGCGGCCAGTGACCGCACGCCTGTTTTACCGTGTCCGTTACGTTCATTTTCATGGTTTTTTTCTCCCTCAGTGCAGTACAGGCGATGTCAGATGGCGGGCGCAGAGTTCATCCATCACGGCGAGCCCGAGGAAGGACAGCGACGGGGCGGCTTTCAGCGGCCCGGCCTCCATCAAATCTTCCAGTAATGCACAGGCAATCAGACGGCCTTTCTCTTCGCCGTGCTGGCGCAGGTAGAAGCCCTCCAGCTCGGCGGCGATGGCGCTTTCCAGCGCGTCGAGGGTGAGGTGAGGATAGCGGTGCTGACGTTCGCACAGGGTCAGCCAGGCACAGGCCACAGCGCGGCGATACAGGGCGGCGCGTAATACAGGCGGTAAAGGCGTTTTCATACGTTGCCCTCCCCGGTGAACCAGCAGTGGTTGCAGCGCTCGACCACGCCGTCGAGCTGGGCGGTCATCAGGTAAATCACGGAAGTGAGCTGTAACTGCTGAGTCGGGTCACGACGCAGGGAAGTACAGTCCTGCACCTGCATCAGCTCGCCGACGAACTGGCCGACGTTACGCAGGTGCTCCAGGCATTCGAGGTCTTTGACGGTGATGGCGGGCTGTTTCATGCGCGCACCTCCGCCACCGGCAGGCGACCGGCAAACGAGAGGACGTAGTCGCGAACGAGGGAAAGGCGTGCGGCGTGTTCATCCCCGGCGACGGCGCGGAGCATACAGATACGGGGCTGACGGTCTGCGCGACGAACAGCGGCAAACACAAAGACAAACTGCGGGTGTGACGGAGTGAGGGTCGTAGCCATAGGGGCAACCTCCTGTGAATAGCGGTTATTGCCACCACCGGAGTTCCTACGCTCATGGGTGGTGACCCGGACGGGGGTAGGAATACCGGCTCCACAGAATACCGGCCAGCCCGAAAGCTGCCCCGCCCGGACCACCATTATCTTGCCGGAGCTGCGGTGTACGCATAAACACCACAGCCCGAAAAATGGGTGTGCCTGAGCTACGACGTAAAAAAAGACGCATGGCGCGTCTGGTGTCGCCTGTGAATTACACGGGTTCCTACGCCCGGCTGCCGATTTTGCGACAGCGATAAAACTATACCTGGAAACGGCGAAGGGAGGCAAGCCAGAAAAAGGGGCTTTTTGCGGAACGGGCATCATCATGCGTCATAGCCCCGGTTGCGTTCGGCGATACGGTCGGCCATCCACCCGGTGATTTCCGACTGCGCCCACGCCACATTTTTTCCGCCGAGGGAAATTTGTTTCGGGAAAGCCTCCCGGCTGATGAGGTCGTAAATCGTGGAGCGGGACAGCCCGCACAGATGCATCACTTCGGGCAGGCGAATAAAGCGCTCCTGAACGGCATCAGAAACCGGCATCAGCGGCGTGGCAGGGGCAGAAGACGGGGATGAAAAAGCGGTGTGCATCGGGCTACCTCATAAAGTCCATACAGTGCCGGTCGTGTCCGTCCGGCCTCGGGTAGCTCTCTATTTTGTGAATATTTTCCCTGAGGGCAACAAGTCTTTTTGTTGTGTCCGACCACACAACATATTGATTTTTCGAAAGTGGAAAACACTGGCAACTGTTGGCAATCGTTGGCAATTGATGGCAAACCGATGATTACTTTTATTTATATATATTTATTTTTTAATCGCAAAAAAGACTAAAAGAGCAGGGCTTCGTCAAAACAGAAAGGTGAACAGTAGTGAACAGTCGGTGAACACTTCCACCCTCAACTGTTCACCACTTAACTTACTGTATTAATTATCTTTTTATTTAAAGTGAACAGTAGTGAACAGTTATATGTAAAAAAACAAACGGTGAGTATGCTTTTCCTGAGACCTTTCTCTGGCAAGCCGGGTTTTGACGTCCTGTTTGTGCCAGCACTGCCACAACCGCAACAGGTCGTGTTGTTGTGTGTGCCCCGGCAGAATCACCTCAAGTTGAAACCACGAGGAAACCTGCCATGACCGACACCACCTTTATCCCTGATTACCTGAAACCGGCGCTGGAGCGACTGGCCGCCGCCAGAACGGCCCATCTTGAACAGGCCCGCCGGATGGAGGACACCCTGACGGCCATCACCCGCGCGGAGGAGCAGAGAGCAGAGCTGGAGCAGGACAACGGCAGCGACACCCGCACCTGGCGCGCCGCTTTCCGTGCCGGGGGTGCCATGCTGACCGATGAGCTGAAAAGCGGCCATATCGAACGCGTGGCCCGCCGGGAGCTGGCGCAGGAATGTGACAACCTGACCGAAGTGCTGGCCTTTGAACGTGACCTGCTGAAAGTCGCCTGCAACAGCACCGCGCGGGCATTCCGCCAGGCGCATCATGCCGTACTGTCTGAATATGCGAAGGAAGAGCTCGACCGCGCGCTGAACGACACCCTCGGGCCACTGGTCCGGGCGATGGTGCTGAAAGCGGATGTGATGGCAAACCCGCTCGCCAACACCATCGGCCATCAGGGCTACATCGAGCCGGAGAAAGAGGTCATGCATCAGGTGGTGACCTTCCTGACCAGGAAAGTGAGCGACTTCTCCGTCACGCCAGCGGATGAGCCGGTGCTCTCCCTGACCGGCTTCCCGGCCGTCACCCTCCCGCACATGGACCACGACGCCGCCAGCACGCCCGGCGAGCGCAAGGTCTGGCAGGAGAAAATCCGTCAGCGCAAGGCTGACCTGAAAGCGCGGGGGCTGCTGCCATGATGCACTGTCCGTTCTGCAAAAAGTCGGCGCATGCCCGCACCTCCCGCTATCTGTCGGAGAACGTCAAACAGCGCTATCACCAGTGCACCAATATTGAGTGCTCGGCGACGTTCCGCACCACTGAAGCCATCGACGAGGTTATCCGGCCCCCGGCGGAGAAAGCGCCGCCTGTCGCGGAGCCGGTCACACCCCCGGCGCCCCGTAAAGTGCAGGGCTGCTACAGCTCGCCATACCGCCATTAATCAGGGGAGAACTGACCATGACCACCCTCACGCTACAGCAGGCCTTTGAAGCCTGTCAGAAGAACGAAACCGACTGGCTGAACCGTAAAGCCGAACTCGCGGCCGCAGAGCAGGAATATCAGGAACAGGTGCTGGCCGGGGATGACCGTATACCGGGCAGAATGCAGACACTGCGCGATATTATCGATGTCAAAAAATGGGAGATAAATCAGGCTGCCGGGCGCTATATCCGCTCCCATGAAGCGGTGCAGCGCATCAGTATCCGCAACCGGCTGAATGACTTTATGCAGGCGCACGGGACAGAGCTCGCCGCCACGCTCGCCCCGGAGCTGATGGGACTCAGCCAGCAGCCCGCACTCCTGACCGGCCATGCGCTCGACCGTTCGGCGCATTACCTGCGCGAAGCGCTGTCCGTGTGGCTGAGTACCGGTGAAGAAATTAATTATTCGGCAGAAGACAGCGATATTTTAACGGCCATCGGATTCAGGCCTGACGCGGCTTCGCGGGTGGATAATCAGGAAAAATACACCCCCGCACAGAGCCTGATTTATGCCCGCCGACGCACGGAACTGGCCAGTAAGTAGCACCGCAAGAAATCCCCGAAAATACCGCTATTTTTCCCGAATTAAGCCATGCATCCACAGGGTGCATGGTTTTGCATGCGCTTTCCCGTCCCGTCACTCCATTCGCAGCCCTTTTCCGGCGCGGCCTGAGCCCTCCGATGCACCTGCATGAAAACCGACCCATGAAGCGGGCAGGCGAGGCGGGGAAAGCACTGCGCGCCAGCGGTAAAGTATTTATTTAATGATATTTAATTTCACGGCCTGAACGCGTCGCTGCGCTGCGCGGGTTCGCGGGAGTGTCGGTGGATGGTGCGGTGCTGTTCGGGGGCGTGGTGAGCCTCTGAGGCGGTCAGGATAAGTGCAGGAAAAGGCCGCCCGGCGGATGAGGAAAATCAGTTATTTCGGCGTTGATACTGTTGCCTCTTAAAGCACTCACCTCCTGCCCATGCATTCATCTGATGCATTCGGGCCTGTTGCAGCTTGAGCCTCGCTATGCACCTGCATGAGAACAGACCCATGAAGCGTGTAGGCGAGGCGGGGAAAGCACTGCGCGCAAATACAGCTAAGAGCATTTATTACTTATTTTCAGACTCAGTCTGGGATTCAGGTTGTGGAATTGACATAATTTCCGTTTGCACCCCATTCACCCCATCTTCTTCCGCCTCTAAAGTCGCCTGTGCCTGTGCCTGTGCCTGTGCTTGTGCTTGTGCCTGTGCCTGTGCCTGTGCCTGTGCCTGTGCTTGTGCTTGTGCCTGTGCTTGTGCCTGTGCTTCAGCTTCAGCTTCCTTCGATTGAATATCCTCTTCACTTATCGTTACATTGATAGTTTCGTCCTTACCAAAGAGTTCATCATAAAGATCTTTAAATTCATCACTATTTTTGAAATGAATAAATAATGGCCATTGTTCAATATGTTCTTTCTTAAGAACACCCATCTGATACGCCTGCTTCATATATACTGCAGACTTTTTGTAATCCTCTTTAAGAATTCTTTCAGCCATTTGTAAAATTGGACTTGACGCAGACCAATCATAACTATCAAGAAGGTTGTCGGAGGCCTGTTTCTGGCCTCTTTCTCTTAATGCGATACAGTGATTTACCAATAGTGCTCGTCTTGTAACTTCACCTATTGAACTGAAAGGCTTTGATAAAAATAGAGTGGTCAGTGAGTTTAATAGCTCATATTTTTTTCTAGATAAAAGCTCATAAGATATATCATGAATGCTATCACCTATTTTCTCTGAGCTCTCTTTAAAAACTTTGTTCCAAAGTACATGTGTAAGTTTGATTGCCAATTCAGAAAATACATCTATTGCTTGGAAGATATAGCTATTTGTTGCATATAGCTTATTGCCAATCTTTAAATCATTGAGTTTTACACCGTTTTCAGTGCAGTTTTTTATATATTGCGATGAAACTATACCTTTGCAATGCACAAATAAGTTGCGTCGCTCGGTTATCTCAATGAAATTAGGAAGTAAGGATAAGTCTTTCGTAAGATCTATACTAAATTTTCGTTCTAGAGCGGTTAACTGCTCAAGATGACTTTTTCTCAATGTAGTTTCAATATCTTTTTCAATTACAAACTCCTTGATAGATTCCATGCTTCCAAATTCAATTATTTCCTTAAATGTAAATTCCTTCTCTAAACTATTAACTTTTTCTGGTTTATTCTTGTAGATCTCTCGAATAAGATCTCCAAGAAAAGCATCATACTCACTTACGATTGCTACCAAAAAATTACTCGGGATAACAAGGAGTAACTTTCTTGATTTATCTCTTTCTTTACGAAGTTTCCTTAACTCTGGTGTTTTGCTCCTGTGCATTAAAAAACTTACTATTTTCCCATCGTCCTTTCTTTCGATTTCTTTAGCATGAACCTCAATGAAGTTTTCATATGCAATGTTCTTATTATTATATTCTTCGACCAGATTCTTTTTTAAGGATGGTAAGGCATCCTCAATACTTTCAAGAATTTCTAAAAAATAGACAAGCTTTCCGTTGATTTCAAAGTCGCTCATTTATTATTCCTAGGGTATAAGTAATCGCTGTATGATTGCATCATTTTTTTTCTTTGTTCAAAATATTGCGCATGATTATAAATGCCTCTAATAGAGTTTTTATCAACATGTGCCAACTGCATTTCTATCCATGCGCTATCAAAACCTTGTTCATGTAAAATTGTGGACATGGTATGTCTAAAACCATGACCTGTAGCACGCCCTTTGTAACCTAGTAACTCAATCACTTGAGTCACACTTTCTTTGCAAATTGGCTTACTGCGGTTATTCCTGCCGATAAAAATGTAAGAATAATGACCGGTAATGGGCTTGAGCTGCTTAAAGAGTTCAATCACTTGAGTAGATAAAGGGACAATGTGAGGCCTACGCATTTTCATCCGTTCTGCTGGGATTTCCCAAATTGCCTTTTCTAAATCAATTTCATCCCACGTAGCAAAGCGCATTTCCTGCGTCCTCACACCAGTTAACATGACTATTTTAGTCGCATTTTTGGTGATGATGCTACCGGTATACGCTTCGAGATCCCGAATAAAATGAGGTAATTCTTCGGCAGATAGAAATGGATGATGTTTTTGCTTAGGAACGGCCAAAGCGATAGCTAAATCAGGTGCCGGATTATATTCAGCGCGGCCAGTTATGATTGCATAGCGATAGACCTCTCCGCATCTTTGGCGCACTTTTCTGGTCTTCTCTAGTGCTCCACGCTTCTCTATTCGTCGCAATACTTCAAGCAGTTCTAACGGTTTGATTTCACTGATAGGGCGTTTACCAATGAACGGGAACACATCTTGCTCAAATGTCTTAATGATTTCTTCGCGATAGGCCACTGTCCAGCGGTCAGCTTTGTTGGTGTGCCATTCTCGACATATAGCTTCGAATGAGTTTTCAGTGGAGAGTTGCTGAGCCAGTTTCTGCGCTTTGCGCTCCTCAACCGGATCAATGCTATTAGCAACTTGCTTACGGGTGATCTCGCGCTTTTCACGAGCTTCAGCGAGGCTTATCAAGTCGTAGCTGCCAAATGACATTAACCGCGCTTTTCCAGCGAGACGAAAACGGAACCGCCAGCCCTTCGAACCATCGGGATTGATAAGCAATGACAGGCCTTGCCCATCGTTCAAGGTGTATGGTTTGTCCTGGGGTTTTGCTCGTTTGATTTGTATGTCTGTCAGTGCCATGTGTATAAGCCAAAAATGTGTATAAAAAATCTATACACATCACTATACATATTTTTCACGGATTCAGGGAGAACTTGTCGGACGATTATGGATGAGAGATTAACTATGTATATTGAAAATTAAGGGATTTTTATACTTTCTCGGATGGCGGCGGAGCAATTTTGGCGGAAGATCACAGGAGTTGAACCTGCCCGGGACCGCTGGCGGCCCCAACTGGATTTGAAGTCCAGCCACCTCACCGGAGATGACGATCTTCCGCGCCTCGATTGCTACATGGAGGCGGGGCGCATTATAGCTACTTTCCTGCATTAACCACATCCCCCAACGCACTTTTTTACTGTTAAAACTGGACTTTACAGAACCTTCTTAAACAATTCCTTGCAAAATCCGTGGCTTACACTTTTACACACTCTTTCAGGCTACCGGGATCACATAAAACAAGAAACGTAATTTGAATATGAGATATCGCAATTCATCTTACTGCGCGGATGGTTTACAAAGCATGTAACCGGTACCAACCCGCGGCAGCGCTGAGAGAAGAGTGTGCGATGAAAGATCATATTTTGTCCGTCAAAGAGAAGATTGGCTACGGCATGGGCGATGCCGCAAGCCACATCATTTTTGATAACGTCATGTTGTATATGATGTTTTTTTATACCGATATCTTTGGTATTCCTGCCGGCTATGTCGGCACCATGTTCCTGCTGGCCCGCGCGCTGGATGCGATATCCGACCCCTGCATGGGGCTGCTGGCCGACCGTACCCGCAGCCGCTGGGGAAAATTCCGCCCGTGGATCCTGTTCGGTGCGATTCCGTTCGGCCTCGTCTGCGTGCTGGCCTACAGCTCGCCGGACCTGAGTCATAACGGCAAGCTGATTTACGCCGCGGTCACCTACACGCTGCTGACCCTGCTCTACACCGTGGTTAACATCCCGTACTGCGCGCTGGGCGGGGTCATCACCGACAACCCAACGCAGCGCATCTCCCTGCAGTCCTGGCGCTTTGTGCTGGCGACGGCGGGCGGCATGCTCTCCACCGTGCTGATGATGCCGCTGGTGAACTTTATCGGCGGCGAAGACAAAGCCTTTGGCTTTCAGGGCGGCATCGCGGTGCTGTCGGCGATCGCTTTCCTGATGCTGGCGTTTTGTTTCTTCACCACCAAAGAGCGCGTCGAAGCGCCGCCGAGCTCTACCTCAATGCGGGAAGACCTGCGCGATATCTGGCGCAACGATCAGTGGCGTGTCGTTGGTCTGCTGACCATCCTCAACATCCTCGCGGTCTGCGTTCGCGGCGGCGCGATGATGTACTACACCACCTGGATTATGGGGTCCGCTGGTCTGTTCACCGCCTTCCTCACCACCTACTGCGTCGGCAACCTGATTGGCTCGGCGCTGGCGAAGCCGCTCACCGACTGGAAATGCAAAGTCAGCGTCTTCTGGTGGACTAACGCCCTGCTGGCGGCGCTGAGCGTGGCGATGTTCTTCGTGCCGATGGACGCCGAAATCACCATGTTCGCCTTTATCTTCGTGATTGGCGTGCTGCACCAGCTGGTGACGCCGATTCAGTGGGTGATGATGTCCGACACCGTCGACTACGGCGAATGGTGTAACGGCAAACGCCTGACCGGCATCAGCTTTGCGGGCACCCTGTTCGTGCTCAAGCTGGGCCTGGCGCTGGGCGGCGCGCTGATTGGCTGGATGCTGGCGGGCGGCGGTTACGATGCCGCGGCCAAAACCCAGAACAGCGCCACTATCACCATCATCATCTCATTGTTCACCCTCGCTCCGGCGGTCTGTTATCTGCTGAGCGCGGTTATCGCGAAACGCTACTACACCCTGAAAACCCCGTTCCTGAAAAAGATGATGGCGGAGCTGGCTCAGGGCGCGCGCCGCAACGAACAGGAATTCATTTCAGCGCCGAACGGCAAAGAATTGCAAAACTAAGAGGAAGCTATTCATGAAAATCAGTGATGGAAACTGGCTTATTCAACCAGGGCTCAATCTGATCCAACCTGTACAGGTGTACGAAGTTGAGCAACAGGGCAATGACATGGTGGTCTACGTCGCGTCGCGCGAAGTGCGCGAGCGTGCCGCCCAGCTGGACGTTCCGCTATTTACCGTGCGCTTCTTCTCTCCGCAGGAAGGGGTGATTGGCGTACGTATGGAGCACTTCCAGGGCGCGTTGAACAACGGCCCGCATTACCCGCTGAACGTGCTGAAAGACGTCAAGGTGGAGATTAACAACGGCGCTGAGTATGCCGAGCTGAAGAGCGGCAATTTGACCGCTCGCGTCACGAAAGGCGACTTCTGGTCGCTGGATTTCCTGCGCGACGGCGTGCGGATTACCGGTAGCCAGCTGAAAAACGACGGCTACGTGCAGGATACCAAAACGCATCGTAACTATATGTTTGAGCGCCTGGATCTCGGCGTCGGCGACACCGTTTACGGCCTCGGCGAGCGCTTTACCGCGCTGGTGCGCAACGGCCAGACGGTCGACACCTGGAACGAAGACGGCGGCACCAGCACCGAACAGTCGTACAAAAATATCCCGTTCTATCTGACCAACCGCGGCTACGGCGTGCTGGTGAATCATCCTGAGCGCGTCTCTTTCGAAATCGGCTCCGAAAAAGTCTCTAAGGTGCAGTTCAGCGTCGAAGGTGAATACCTGGAGTACTTCGTTATCGACGGCCCGACCCCGAAAGAGGTGCTGAACCGCTATACCCGGTTTACCGGGCGTCCGGCGCTGCCGCCGGCCTGGTCTTTCGGCCTGTGGCTGACCACCTCGTTCACTACCAACTACGATGAAGCGACGGTTAACAGCTTTATCGACGGCATGGCGGAGCGCAACCTGCCGCTGCACGTGTTCCACTTTGACTGCTTCTGGATGAAGGCCTTCCAGTGGTGCGATTTTGAATGGGATCCGGTGACCTTCCCTGACCCGGAAGGCATGATTAAGCGTCTGAAAGAGAAAGGGCTGAAGGTCTGCGTGTGGATTAACCCCTATATCGGCCAGCGTTCGCCGGTGTTTAAAGAGCTGCAGGAGAAAGGCTATCTGCTGAAACGCCCGGACGGTTCGCTGTGGCAGTGGGATAAATGGCAGCCGGGCCTGGCGATTTATGACTTCACTAATCCGCAAGCCTGCCAGTGGTATGCCGACAAGCTGAAAGGCCTGGTAGCGATGGGCGTTGACTGCTTCAAGACCGACTTCGGCGAGCGTATCCCGACCGACGTGCAGTGGTTTGATGGTTCCGATCCGCAGAAAATGCACAACCACTACGCCTTCATCTATAACGAGCTGGTGTGGAACGTACTGAAAGAGACCGTCGGCGAGAAAGAAGCGGTGCTGTTCGCGCGCTCCGCCTCGGTGGGCGCGCAGCAGTTCCCGGTGCACTGGGGCGGCGACTGCTACGCCAACTATGAATCGATGGCGGAAAGCCTGCGCGGCGGCCTGTCGATCGGCATGTCCGGCTTTGGGTTCTGGAGCCACGATATCGGCGGCTTCGAAAACACCGCGCCCGCTCACGTCTACAAGCGCTGGTGCGCCTTCGGCCTGCTGTCGAGCCACAGCCGTCTGCACGGCAGCAAATCCTATCGCGTGCCGTGGGCCTACGATGACGAGTCCTGCGACGTGGTGCGCCACTTCACGCAGCTGAAATGCCGCATGATGCCGTATCTGTACCGTCAGGCGGCGCTAGCCAATGAGTTCGGTACGCCGATGCTGCGTTCGATGATGCTGGAGTTCCCGCACGATCCGGCCTGCGACTATCTGGATCGGCAGTACATGCTGGGAGATTCCGTACTGGTGGCGCCGGTGTTTAGCGAAGCGGGAGACGTCCAGTTCTGGCTGCCGGAAGGCCGCTGGACCCATCTGTGGCACAACGATGAAGCGCAGGGTAGCCGCTGGCATAAGCAGAATCACGATGTGCTGAGCCTGCCGGTGTACGTGCGTGACAACACTCTGCTGGCGCTGGGAAACAATGACCAGAAGCCGGACTACGCGTGGAACGAAGGTACCGCCTTCCAGCTGTTTAGCCTCGACGATGGTCGCGAAGCCGTCTGCCAGGTGCCGGCCGCGGACGGGTCGGTGGTCTTTACCCTGACGGCGAAACGCCAGGGCAACGTCATCACCGTCAGCGGTGACGGTGAGGCCAGCGGCTGGACGCTGTGCCTGCGCAACATCCAGCAGGTGGCGGGCGTGCAGGGCGGGACTCAGGCGGGTAGCGAGCTGGGCGTGGTGGTGACCGCGCAGGGCAATGCGTTGACGATTACGCTGTAAGCGCTTTGGAGCCGGACAGGCGCATCAGGCGCCGCCTCCGGGGAAGGTGCCAAACCTGATGCATCAGCGCAGCTGCTTCCCGGCTCGCGCTGCGCTTAGTCGGGCTACAGGTTTCCAGCCGTCTGCACGCCGTAGCCCGGACAAGGCGCGTCAAGCGCCGCCTCCGGGAATGCTGTCAGGCTAAAGGCGGTTAACCATTCCCGGGTATATTCTTATGGTGAATTGAGATCGCTATCACGTATATTTCTTCCTGAAATGTGATCTGAATTATAATTATTCCTTAATCCCTCTCCTCGTTTTATTTCTGTCCGGATGTCTGGACAAAATTTAGTATTGTTGTTTACGCCTCTGCTACTTATATTTATCCTCAATGATTTATGTAGCGCTCGCGTGGTATCGCGCTGGCCTCCAGACATTAATCTGGTATGCAATAAGGGTAAATAATGCAAATGATTACCTCACGACAGAACAGATTATTGAAATTTCTCCTGCCCCGCAGAGAATACGTTACGCTGATGAAAATTGCTGAATATTTAAATGTTTCAGAAAAAACGGTTCAGCGTGATTTACGCTTTTTAGAACAGTGGTTATCTGAGTGGAAAATGACTATCGACAAACGCTCAGGCGCCGGCGTGATGCTGATCGCTGATAATGTCACGGATCTGCTGCAATTAGACCAATTACTCGGTAACGAGGGGGAGGACAGCGATGTCATGATGAATAACTCCCGGCGTGTGAAAATTGCTTCGCAGCTCTTAAGTGAGACTCCGCGGGAGACATCAATTAATAAGCTCTCTGAGCGTTATTTTATCAGTAGTGCATCTATCGTTAATGATCTGAAAATTATTGAGTCATGGATTGCTCCGCTCGGCTTAACGCTGATTCGTAGCCAGAGCGGGACGCATATTGAAGGCAGCGAAAACAGCGTCCGCCAGGCGATGGCGTCGTTAATTAATGGGGTGATTAATCATAATGAGCCCGGCTGTATTATCCATTCCCGGCTGGACTCAGGAAGCTATAAAGCGCTGGTGCATTATTTTGGTGAGGATGACGTTTTATTTGTTCAGTCATTATTACAGGAAATGGAGCGCAAGCTGTGCTGGTCATTAGGCGAACCGTATTATGTGAATATTTTTACCCATATCCTCATTATGATGTATCGCATTACCCGTGGGAATGCCTTACCGCGGCGTGAACAGGGGCAGCAGATTTTTGATGAGACGATATTTAGCGTTGCCCAGAATATGCTGCGAAAAATTGAACACCGTATTGACCATTCGCTGCCGGAAGATGAAGTCTGGTTTATTTATCAGTACATCATCTCCTCTGGCGTTGTGGTGGAAGAGCGAGATGATGTCAGCATGGTGCGCTATATGCATTCTAGCGATGAGGCCCGACAAATTACCGATCGCCTGATTAGCGCTTTTTCCACCATGATTGATCTCGATTTAACCGCCGATCGCGCGTTATACGATGGTCTGCTCATTCATATCAAGCCGCTCATTAACCGCCTTAATTTTCGGATTTATATTCGTAACCCTCTGCTTGAGGATATCAAGGGCGAGCTGACGGACGTGTGGCCGCTCACCCAGCGGGCGGTCAATCAGGTTTTTAGCCGCTGGGGCGAGCGTGCGGTTTCCGACGACGAGATTGGCTATCTCACCGTTCATTTCCAGGCGGCGATGGAAAGACAGGTCGCCAGCAAGCGCGTTCTGCTGGTTTGTTCTACCGGAATCGGCACATCTCACCTGTTGAAAAGTAGAGTGTTGAGAGCGTTTCCTGACTGGACCATCGTCGGCGTGGTTTCGGCAAGCAGCCTGCATACCCTTCAGCCGCAGGACAAGATTGAACTGGTTATTTCGACGATCAATCTGCCGGAAATAGCTCTGCCGGTAGTCTATGTTAGCGCATTTTTTAATGATGCCGATATCCGGCGGGTTACGGAAAAAATCGTTACCGACAAATTACATCGCGCGGCAATATCTGCTGTAGATAATGAAGTTTTATATCCATGAGGTAAAGAATATGGACATAACCAGGATTTTAAACACCAAACGCGTTTTGTTAGATATGCACGCTACGAATAAAGCGGAAGCCATCGAGGAGTTAACCGACTTATTACAAAAAGACGGGGCGATAAGCTGTCGAGAAACCTTTATTCAGGATGTCTGGCAGCGTGAGTCGGAAGGCTCAACGGGGTTTGAAAATCATATTGCGATCCCGCATGGAAAGTCGTCCGCCGTTGTTAATACCACCCTTGCCATTGGTCGCACCCGGCAGGATATCGCCTGGGAAACGCTGGACGGCAGCCAGGTACGCTGCATTATTTTATTTGCCGTTCGTCTGGAAGATCAAAATACCACCCATATTCGCCTGTTGTCCCAGGTCGCCGGAGCGCTGGCGGATGATGACATTATTGAACAACTGCTCAAAGAAACCAGTCCGCAGAGGATTATTGATCTGTTTAACCAATATGCCGAGTCGGACATTTACTAACAATAACTAGCGGAGTCCGAGATGAATATTGTCTGTGTTGCTGCCTGTACCGCAGGTATTGCTCATACTTATATTGCACGTGAGAAGCTGATTAAAGGTGCGAAAGCGCTGGGCCACAATGTCAAAGTCGAAACCCAGGGAACCATTGGTACTGAAAATGAACTGGCGGCGGAAGATATTGACGCTGCGGATGTCGTTATTCTTGCCATTGATGTGAAAATTAAAGGCGAAGAGCGTTTTAAAAATAAACGGATTGTCAGAGTAAAAACGGAAGTCGTGATTAAGTCGCCGATTCAGTTTATCGAAAAGGTCGAAAAATCCTTAGCGAATGCCTGATCCTTAATCTGGAGGGATCTACCATGAGTGAGAATAAAATTCCCGTCTCACAGGAAATTAAGAAGCATTTATTAACCGGTATTTCATGGATGATACCGCTGATCGTCGCCGCCGGGATCTGTATCGCGCTGGGACAAGTCCTTGGCGGGACGAACGTTGGCGAGAAAACCGGCACCATTCCGTGGATGTTAAACCAAATCGGCGGCTGGGGAATGGGGCTGATTGTGCCCTTGATCTGCGCCGCTATCGCTTACTCCATTGCCGATCGTCCTGGATTCGCTCCGGGTTTGATCGTGGGTTTTGTCTGCGGGCAAATTCATACCGGTTTTATTGGCGGCATGCTGGGCGGCTTCCTCGTGGGCTACACGGTACTGGCGCTAAAACACTATATTCGGCTGCCGAAATCGATGCAGGGGCTGATGCCGATTATGGTGCTGCCGGTATTAAGCACCATCATTAGCGGTTTGCTGATGATGACCCTGATCGGCAAGCCCATTGCCTGGCTGCAGGACGCGCTGATTCACATGCTGGAGTCGATGCAGGGCGGCTCGCGTTTCCTGCTGGGCGCCATCCTTGGCGCCATGGCGACCTTCGACTTCGGCGGTCCGGTGAATAAAACCATGTCGCTGTTTGCCGATGGTCTGCTGGTCAGCGGCGTTTACGGCCCGGAAGCGGTGAAGTTTGTGGGTTCGATAATCCCGCCGTTCGGCATCACCCTCTCGTTTCTGCTGACCCGCCATAAATACACCCGTGCCGAACGCGAAGCCCTGAAGGCCGCGTTCCCGATGGGGATCTGCATGATCACCGAAGGGGTGATCCCCATCGCCGCCCGCGATCTGCTGCGCGTCGTGGGATCCTGCGTGGTGGCGTCAGCGGTGGCCGGTGGCCTGATCATGACATGGGGCGTGGAGAGTCCGGTGCCGCACGGTGGGATGTTTGTGGTGCCGCTCTTTACGCATCCCCTGCTGTTCTGCCTCTCTCTGGCGATTGGCACCGTGATTTGCGGTGTGATGCTCTCGCTGTGGAAAAAGCCGGTAACCGAGCGCGATGAAGAGTTTGATGAGCTGAACGACCAAAAGGTCAAAGACGACGAAATCACCTTTACCCTCGAATAAACGGAGGCCCTATGTTTGCCGATATGAAAAGTATGGTGATCAAAGCCTGGCGTGAACGGTATGCCCTGCTGGCGATTAACTGCATGAACCTGGAAAGCGCACGCGCGGCGGTGCGCGTGGCGGAAAAACATCGCGCGCCGATTATTCTCAACCTGTATCAGGGGCATCTGTCGCACTTTCCGGCGACGGCGGCGGCGGCGGTAGTCAGGGTTCTGGCGGAGGAGGCGAGCGTACCCGTGACGTTAAGTCTCGATCACGGCAAAGAGCCGATAAAAATACGTCAGGCTTTCCGCGCCGGATTTAGCGGGTTAATGATCGATGCTTCGGCGTTCGCGCTGGCGGAGAACATCCGCCAGACCCGAGAGGTCGCTGAACTGGCCGCCAGCGTTGGGCTGTGCGTGGAGGGCGAACTGGGGCACCTGGCGGATGCGCCGCGCTACGACCAGGCCAGCAATGCCGATTTAATGACCCAGCCGCAGGACGTCCCTCCCTTTATCGAACAGACCGGGATTGACCTGCTGGCGGTCTCCGTAGGAACCGCCCACGGTATGTACGCCCCCGGCGTAAAACCGATGCTCGATTTCGACCGCCTGGCGCAGATACAGCGCGCGTCATCCGTGCCGCTGGCGCTGCACGGCGGGAGCGGTACGCCGTTCGAGCAGCTGCAACGTTGCCCGGAATTCGGGGTCGCAAAAATCAACGTTGGGGCGGCGGTATTTGAAGCGGGGAAAGCGGCGCTGCTGCACACCCTGTGCCACGACAGCACCATTGAGCTGGCCGATGCGCTATCGGTGATGGAGCAGGCCAGCGCTGACGCCATCGTTCCCTATTTACACGCATCCGGCTCAATCAACAAAGCCTGATTAAATCTCAGTAAGGCCTTCCATGCCGGCGCCCGTATGCCCTGGCAGGGCTTACCACACCCTGAAACTGGAGAATAACGATGTTAGTTTCAATGCACGAATTACTTAAACCCACCCGTGAACATGGTTTTGCTATCGGCGCATTTAACGTGGCGGATAGCTGTTTTATTCGCGCCGTGGTGGAAGAGGCGGAAGCGACAAATACGCCGGCGATTATTTCCATTCACCCCAGCGAGCACGATTTTGTTGGCGACGCGTTTTTTAGCTACGTGCGGGATATCACCCAGCGCAGCCGCGTGCCTTTCACCCTGCATCTGGATCATGGCGCCTCGGTGGAACATGTTCTGCGCGCCATTCAGTGTGGCTTCACCTCGGTCATGATCGATGGTTCGCTGCTGCCTTATGAAGAAAACGTGGCCCTGACCCGCGAAGTGGTGCAGCTGGCGCACGCGGTGGGCGTGTCGGTCGAAGGTGAGCTGGGGACCATCGGTCAGACCGGAACTTCTGTGGAAGGCGGCGTGTCAGAAGTCACCTATACCGACCCGGCGCAGGCGGAAGATTTTGTCGCCCGTACCGGCGTGGATACGCTGGCGGTAGCGATTGGCACCGCGCACGGTATCTATCCGAAGGGGATGCAGCCGGAGCTGCAGATGCACATTCTGCGCGATATCGCCGGGCGTCTGTCGATTCCGCTGGTGCTGCACGGCGGCTCGGCTAATCCGGATGCGGAAATTGCGGAATCCGTTACGCTTGGCGTCGGCAAAATCAATATTTCCAGCGATATGAAATACGCCTATTTCCAGAAAGTGCGCGAAATTCTGACAAAAGAGACATGGTGGGATCCGAATGTCATTTATCCGGAACCGATTAACGCCGCGCGGAAGGTGATTCGCCACAAAATGAAGCTCTTTGGCTCTACCGGCAAGGCCAGCCTGTACTAATCCCCCGGCGGGGCGGGGAAACCTGCCTCGCTATGAATAAGGAGGCCGGTATGAAGTATTTGGGGCTGGATATCGGCGGGAGCAAAATCGCCGCCGTAGTGATGGATGAACAAGGCCATGAATGGAGGCGCTTTCGCGTTGAAACGCGAAAACAGACCCGGCAGCAGTTTATCGCAACGCTGGTGGCGTTAATCACCGCGATTGGGGATGAGCTGGCCCAGCCTTTGGCTATCGGTATTGCCCTGCCGGGGAGTATCTCCCCGCAGACCGGCAAGATCCGCAATGCCAATATTCAGGTCATCAACGGCTGCCGCTTACAGGATGAGCTTGAGCAGCGCCTGGGCCAGCCGGTTGTGCTGGCGAACGATGGCAACTGTTTCACCTTATCAGAAGCCTGTGATGGCGCAGGTGCCGATTATTCGCTGGTATTTGGCATGACGCTGGGGACCGGATGCGGGGGCGGTATTGCGCTTAATCGCCAGATTTTCCCCGGCGCGTCAGGGATTGCGGCGGAGTGCGGGCATATCACGCTGCCGGGATATCAGGAGGTCAACGATGGGCCGCCCGAGCGCTGCTACTGCGGAAAATATAACTGCGTCGAGTCCTTTATTTCCGGCACCGGGCTGAGCGCGCGCTATCGTTTGATGACCCGGCAGGCGCTCAGCAGTCAGGCTATTATCGCCCGGGCGCTGGAGGGCGAGCATGCCGCCTGCGAGCAGGTGCTGCGCTTTCGCCAGCAGCTGGCGCGGACGCTGGCGACGGTGGTGAATCTTATCGATCCCGGCGTGATTGTTCTCGGCGGCGGTCTGTCTAACGTGGCGCTGCTGGTGAACGACCTGGAGGCGGATGTCGCCCCGCTGGTGTTTACCGACCATTTCACCACCCCCATCGTGCCTGCCCGACATGGTGACAGCAGCGGCATGCGCGGCGCCGCCTGGCTGGCCGTCCGCAGCGGAGTCGAAAATGAAACGTTCACAGATTAACTACGCGATTGATAAAGCGCATGCTATCGCCGAGTCCTTTCGCATTTGCTTACCCGAGTTTGCCTGCTTTACCGCCGATATCTGGGCGAAAAAGCGGTTTGAAGAGTGGCGAGAAGTTCGGGATCTACAGCTTGGCTGGGATATTACCGATTTTGGCAGCGGCCGTTTTCAGGAAACCGGACTGACGCTGTTGACCCTGCGTAACGGCGCGCCGGGCGATTCGCGCTATCCCAAGCCCTACGCCGAGAAGATGTTGCAGATTCAGCAGGATCAGCAAACCCCCTGGCATTTTCATTATCACAAAATGGAAGATATTCTGAACCGCGGCGGCGGCCGGCTCTGTCTGCAGCTGGCATGGGCGACAGAAGATGAACGGCTGGATATGCAGCGCAGCGTGAGCGTCGCGGTTGATGGCCGCCAGCGCACGCTGAAACCGGGAGACACCCTGGTTCTTAACCCCGGGCAGGGCGTTTGCCTGCCGCCCACGCTGTACCACCGTTTTTGGGCTGAAAACGCGCTGGTGATGGGCTGGGAAATTTCGATGGTGAACGATGATAAGCGCGACAACCGTTTTCTGGAAGATAGCGGCCGCTTCCCGATGATTCAGGAAGATGAACCGAAAAAATGGTTATTGTGCAGTGAATACGGCGCTGAAAAGAGATAGACGTTGTCGAATCCATCACCCTCCTTACCGGAGGGTTTTTTTATTCCATTTTGTCTAAAAAAGTAACGTTCATTTCATTCTGGTGATTGATGCCACAGACGCCAGAGCCGCCGGGTGATAGCGTAGTTTAGCGCTGAGAGGAGCCCGGTATGGATTTAGAAAACATCTTTCGTGACGTTAAGCTAAGCAAAACGGAAATGACCGTGCTGCGTTTTATTCAGAACGATCCTGAGCAATGCGTTCGCGAAGGGATCCGCGCCGTGGCGGAGCACTGTTATAGCAATCCCTCTTCGCTGGTACGCCTGGCGAAGAAGCTGAAATTCAGCGGCTGGCTGGAGCTGGTCTATTTTATTAAATTCAATATCACTATGCCCAAACTCGATGTGACCAACGACATCGATTATATGAGCATTCAGCCGGTGGAGCGGATAACGCCATTGCTGGAAAGCCTGCAACATCACCGCATTTTGATTCACGGCAGTGGGTTTTCGCAGCTGATCGCCCAGTATATTTATAATAAATTTTTGGTGACCGGGGTGAATGCCAGCCTCGCGCTGTGGCCGGATTACGAAATCCTCGAGCAGAAGAACGCCGCCAAATTTGATTCGATCTGGATTATTTCCAAATCCGGACGCAGCAGTTCCGCGCTGAACTGGGTGAAGGCGCTGGAAGGAAAGGAGATTAACCTGGTCTGCTTTACCGGCGATTATCAAAGCCCGCTGGCGCAGGCGGCGGATACGGCGTTTATCATCCATGATCCGCAGAAGTTCGATGATGATATTTACTGGAGTAACCCCTTTTTTGGCTACTGCATACTCGGCTTTGAGCGGCTGCTGAAGATGTGGTTTATGCAGACGGGGATCCCCGGAGGCGGCGCCTGAGGCGCCTGTCCGGGCTACCGGCCCTCAGTCGGCGATGAACCCGTAGCCCGGTCAGCGTAGCGCCACCGGGATGAAACGGCGCAGATATCTCAGCCCGGTACCTTCCCCGGAGGCGGCGCGACGCGCCTGTCCGGGTTACCGATCCGCAGACGGCGGTGAATCCGTAGCCCGGTCAGCGCAGCGCCACCGGGATGAAACAGAGTAGATGTCTCAGGCCCGGCACATTTCCCGGAGGCGGCGCGACGCGCCTGTCCGGGCTACCGATCCGCAGACGGCGGTGAACCCGTAGCCCGGTCAGCGCAGCGCCACCGGGATGCAACAGAGTAGATGTCTCAGGCCCGGCACATTCCCCGGATAAGGCGTTAGCCGCCATCCGGGGGATTTCACCGGGCGTTTATTGCCAGTCGGCGAACTGCTTATCGTCGAGATAGGCTTCAACCAGCGTTTTTGCCAGCGAATAAGAGCCGACCAGCGGATGCGCCATCAGCGCCCGTACCGCCAGCGATTTATCGCGCTGCAGAATGGCCGCCACCGCCAGCCGCTCATACTCTTTCACGCTGGCGATCATATTCTTCTGCGCCGTCGGCACATGCTTCGGCGTCACCGGCTTCAGGCCCTCTTTGCTCAGGTCGCAGCTGATCTCAATCACATCATCCGGGCGCAGGAAGTCCAGCGTGCCGTTGTTGGGCATCGATACCACGATGCGCTTGGTGGTGGTGCTGTTCACCGCCTCCAGAATATCCAGCGCCACGCCCGCGTAGCCGCCGGTATCCGGCTCCTCGATAAACTGCTTTAAGGTCAACGGCTCGCGGGTATGGAATTTTTCCTGCTGCGACTCGTTCTGCATATAGCTATTTTCCCGGCGCAGATAGTGCTTCATCCAGATGGTAAACGCCGCTTCCGGGTTGGCTTTGACATCAACGGTCAGCAGCGCTTCGCGCATATCGTGATTGATGCGGGCAATTTGCTCGCCGCGGGTTTCCGGCGCGTTCTGAATCGCTTTCAAAGCCACTTCGCGATAGTAGTAGTAGTAAAGATATTCATTAAGCAGCTGCTTATCGCATAGCTGAACCAGCTCCGGCGAAAAGTACTGCATCGCCGTCTTGCGATACAGGTCCGGGCTGGCGATCAGGCGCTCGGTGACATCCTCGCCGCGCACGGTGAAATGGGTAAACCAGGAGAAGTGGTTCAGCCCGTAGCACTCGACGCCGAGATCGCGCTCGTCGCAGCCGAGGATCTCGGGCAGCTCGCGAATCAGCTCCGACGGGGCATCGCAGATGCCGTACACCCGACGCTTAAAGCCGGATTTGATAATCGCCTCGGTGACCAGCCCTGACGGGTTGGTGAAGTTAAACAGAATGGCATCTTCGGCGGCGTGCTCTTCAATCAGGCGGCAGTAGTGAAGAATCGCCGGAATGGAACGCATCGCCATGGCGAAACCGCCCGCGCCGGTGGTCTCCTGGCCCAGCGTGTTGTGCGCCAGGGCGATACGCTCGTCGCGGATCCGGCTCTCATCGCCGCCCACCCGCAGGGTGGTTATCACATAGTGGCTATTTTTTAGCGCCGGCACCGGGTCGCTGGTTACGCTGAAATGAATATCCGGGCGAATGGCATTAAACACATAGCGGGCGATCTCGCCGAATATTGTCAGATTCTCCGCGGAGCTGTCGAGAAAGACCACTTCCGTTAAACCAATGCGGTGCGCGTTATATGCCAGAGATTTCGCCAGAAACGCAGAGCGAACGCCGCCCCCGCCTAATACGGTTAATTTCATAAATCACTCCCAATTAATTTTCTGCTAGCCAGCTATCAACCCGGGAACGAACCTGTCCCACTTTGACGCCGTAAATAACCTGAACTTCATTTCGATTTCGTACTATGCCGTTTGCGCCGGTGCTTTTTAATATCGCATCGTCAACCAGATCCATATTATGAATAACGACGCGCAGGCGGGTAAAACAGTTGTCGACGGAAATAATGTTCTCTTTACCACCCAGACCATTAATAATTTCGTTGGTCACCGACTGCGGTTCGCCCATTTTTTTTCGGTAATCAGCTTTGCTATATAACTTCACGTTTTCATCGTCTTCACGACCCGGCGTTTTAAGATTCAACTTAACGACCAGCGTGCGGAAGATAACGTAGTAAACGGCGAACTGACCAATCCCGATAAGCACGTAGCCGGGCCAGCGGGTCAGGGAGACCGGCAGCGGCAGGTTGTAAATCAGGAACTCAATCAGCCCGGAAGCGCCCCAGGGACGCACGGTAAAGATGTCGCAAATCGCCTGCGAGGCCGCGGTTAACGTGGCGTGGATCACCCACAGCAGCGGCGAAACGAACAGGAAGGTAAACTCAATCGGCTCGGTGATGCCGGTGAGCATAGAGGTGATAATGGCCGGTAGCAGAATCGCTTTGGCCATCATTTTTTTCTCCGGTTTCGCCGTGTGGTAGAACGCCAGCGAGGCGCCGGCCAGGCCGAAGATAGTGGTCATCCCCTGCTGCGAGAAACGCAGCGCCTCGTTCATCACCGGGGTTAAATCCGGGTGGCGCATATAGGCGAGGAAAATCGCCTGGGTGCCGGAGACGACCTGGCCGTCGACGTTCAGCGTACCGCCGATTTGCGTGAGCTGGAACGGCGACCAGACGAAGTGGTGCAGGCCGGTGGGGATGAGGAATTTTTCAAAGAAGCCGTAGACGAAGACCCCCGCCACGCCGGCGTTTTTCATAAAGCCGGTCAGCGCCGCGATGCCGTGGGTCATAAACGGCCAGATCCAGGTAAAGGCGATGGCGTAGAAAATGACGACCGGGGTCATCGCCACCAGCGTCAGCTTGGCTCCGCCGTACATGGAGAGCGCGCCGGGTAGTTCAATCGTCGACACTTTGTTATGCACCCAGGCGATGGCGCAGCCGAGAATAATCCCGAGGAAGACCCCCATATCGACTACCACAAACCCCAGCAGCTGAGTCTGCCCGGTACCGTAATATTCGCCGTTAATTTTTTCCGCGAGTCCGTGGGTATGCTCCAGCCACGAGTGGTTGGCGCCAAGAAACATGATAAAACACATCACCGACACCAGCGCCACTTCGGTTTTTTTATCTTTTGCCAGGCCATAGCTGATGCCGACGCAAAAAAGTAATCCCAGATTGCCGAATAAAGGCCAGAAAGTATCGCCGAGCAGCTGGCCGAGCTGGTGTAAAAAGCTGGTCTCCGAAATTAATGTTGGGTTGGTTAAGACTGAACTGAGTGCCAAAATTAAGCCGATGACCGGCAAGAACAATACTGCACCGATCATTGCTCTGGAGAATTTTTGCATATTCTCCAGAATACGTTGACGTATTACAGACATGGTCGTTCCTTTATTTTTGTATACCCGTCATACTTCAAGTTGCTTATGTGTTAGCTACGCTCGCTCACCCCAGTCACATAGTTATCTATGCTCCTGGGGACTCACTCCCTTGCCGCCTTTAAGCAACTCGAATTATTTTGGGTATAGGTTCAGGGACTTTAATTATTTTTTTAACTTCCAGTATTTTTGTTATAGCAAGTCCGCTATTTGAAAGGAACAGGTTGCGGGAAATAGGTACAAACAGCCGCTTAATGGCAACAGGTTTCGCGAATGGAACAGGCCCCTCTCCCGTGGGGGGAGAGGGAGAGGAGAAGTCAGGGAGTCGTTGTCGCCGGCGCTGAAGGGGGCTGGGTGCTGGTGACCTCCCCGTTGCGCATCACCTGCGCCACCTGCTGTTTCTCCATATTTATCGCGCTCAGCTGGCCGTTGACGGTCGGCTTCAGCGGCGCATCCGCCAGCACGCTGCCGGTCGCCGTCAGCTGAAGGTTACCGTCGCCGGAAACCGGCAGCGCGGGCCATCCCCAGGCCTGCAAAATATTCAGCGGCACGCCGCGACCGTTGAGGCTCAGGTTGACCAGGCGCTGCGGGAGCTGCGACACCGCCGCGGTGGCTTGCAGGATCCCTCGCTCGGTAAAGGCGCTGAGCTCGTTAACGTTTACCGTTGAGGCATTGGCGCTCAGCTTCAGCGACGGGCGGCGGACATCAATACGATTAAAGGTCGCGGCGGCGGCGTTCAGCGTCGCGCTACCGCTCCACACGCCCCAGCTGCGGTTTTTCACCAGCTGCAGCTCGCCGCCGTAGCCGTCGAGCGCGGTGATTTGCCACGGGAACGCCGGTTCAATATCGATAATCAGGTTGCGGCTGGCGCTGAACTTTCTCAGCGTCAGGCTTTGCAGCCAGTCGGGCAGCGGCGCCATCCACAGCTGCTTCCAGTTGGTTGGCAGCGTATATTCCAGCCCGGCGAACGCCGCGTCATCCAGCACCAGCGCATGGCCGGCGCGCAGCCAGTTGCCGGACGTGCGCACCATGCCGCCCTCCCAGCGTGAGGTGAACTGGCGCAGCGCGATGCCCTGCGGCGAGAATCCGGCGTTAAGGATCGGGTCGAGGAAGTGCAGCGAGCCGTAAATAAACTCGTTGGCGTTCATCGACAGCGTACCCTCCTGGCTTTGCCAGTCGCCGCGGCTCAGGGTGAGGTTGCGCAGGTTAAGATCGAGGCCGGCGATCGCCCAGTCAGGCCCCTGCAGGCTGGCGTCGGTCACATCAAGGCGGCCAATCTGTAGTGACGGCAGGGTGGTCAGCGGCGCGAAAAAGTCGGCGAGTGATTTATCGCTTTGCAGGCGAATCTCGTTGAGCCGCAAATTATCGACCTGCCAGCCGCCGTCGGCGCTGCGTTTCGCCGTGCCGGTGAGCGTACCGCGGGCGACGTCCGCGCCAATGGTCGAGAGGGACACTTCGCCGTTATCAATATTCCCCTGAATCAGCACGTTGCTGGCTTCAATACCGTTGAGCGTCATCGACCCGGCGCTCATCTGAATCTGCGTTTTCTTGCCGAGCACGTTGCCCGCTTCCGGCGCCCACGGGCTGACGCCGCCGGTGACGCGCTGCGCGCTCAGATCCCAGTCGCTCTCCGGGCTGTTGAACGCCATATTGCGCAACTGGAGACGGTCGGCGGCGAATGGCAGCGCCGCGGAAGAAGGGGAGAAGTTCAGCGTGCCGTCGCTGAGGACGATTTCGTCAGCATGCAGCGGGTCGCTAAACTGGCGGCTGCTAAACCCGATATCCACCGTTTGCGCCACCAGCGTGGCGGGTTTGCCGTCGCGTCCGAGGGTGACGTTTTGCAGCTGCAGGTGCAGTGGCGAGGAGAAATTATGGTCCATCTTGTTGAAAGAGACCTTCCAGCCGGTACCGTCGCTTAGCCAGGCGCTGGCCTGGCGCCCGCCCCACTGGGTTTGCAGCAGGAAGTAAGCGGCAATAATCACCACCAGCAGGGCAATCAGCAGCCAGAGAATCAGCTTTCTGAGAAATTTCATGGTCTTCGATCCTGAGCGAGGCACATAAGGCTGTTATGCCCGAATTATGCGCAATCCTCAAGACAGGAATTGTGTAATGAGATGATGTGAGGTTGATGATGCTGACGCTCCGGCCAGCATCGCGTGGCCGGAGCGTCAGAGAGGATCAGTTTTTCTCTGGCGGGAAAATCAGATTCAGAATAATCGCCGTGATGCCGCCAGCAGCGATACCGGAGGAGAGCAGATTCTTCAGCCAGTCAGGGGCGAACTGCAGGATCAGCGGCTGCTGGGAAACGCCGAGGCCGACGGCCAGCGACAGGGCGATAATCAGGATCGCGCGGCGGTTCAGCGGCTCGCGGGAGACGATACGCACGCCGGAGGCGGCAATAGTGCCGAACATCACCAGCGTCGCGCCGCCGAGCACCGGCTCAGGAATATGCTGCACGAAGCCGCTTACCGCCGGGAACAGGCCGAGCACGATCAGCATCAGCGCGACCACGAAACCGACATAGCGGCTGGCGACGCCGGTCAGCTGTATCACGCCGTTGTTCTGGCCAAAGCAGGAGTTCGGAAAGGTGTTGAATACCGCCGAAACAAACGAGTTCAGACCGTTGGCCAGCACGCCGCCCTTCAGACGCTTCATATATAGCGGGCCGGAAACCGGCTGCTCGGAGACGTCAGAGGTGGCGGTAATATCGCCGATGGTTTCCAGCGAGGTAATCATAAACACCAGCATCAGCGGCAGCAGCAGATTCCAGTCGATGCCTAACCCGTAGTACAGCGGCGTGGGTACCATAATCAGGCTGCTTTCCGTCGGCGCGGTATTGGCCGGCAGCATATCGAGTAGCCATGCCGCCAGGTAGCCGGCCGCCATCGCGATAACCAGCGAAGCGATGCGCAGGTACGGGTTGCGCTGGCGGTTAAGGATAATAATCAGCGCCAGCACGATCCCTGCCAGCAGCAGGTTTTTTGGCGCGCCGAAGGTGTGGTCGGCCATGGCGGCATAGCCGCCGCCGATGGAGGTCAGGCCAACCTGAATCAGCGACAGGCCGATAATCATCACCACCACGCCGGAGACCAGCGGGGTAATAATGCGGCGGGCGAGATGCAGAACGCGGGAGAGAACCATCTCTGTGCAGCTGGCCAGCATCAGGGTGCCGAACAGCGCGGCCATCATGGTCGGAACATCGGCGCCGCCGGTTTTCAAGGCGGTCCCGCCCATAATCAGCGGCGCGACGAAGTTAAAACTGGTGCCCTGAATCGAGAGCAGACCAGACCCCACCGGGCCCCAGGCTTTAATTTGAATGATGGAGGCCACGCCGGAGGCGAACAGGGACATGCTGATGATGTGTTGCGTATCCTGAGCCGGAAGGCCCAGAGCCTGGCAAATTAACAGCGCCGGAGTGATGACCGCGACAAACATCGCCAGCAGGTGCTGGAATGCGGCGAACAGGGTTTGCGGTAGCGGCGGGCGGTCTTCAAGGCGGTAGATTAATTCGCTGGTTTGCTTATGCGCAACCGGTTGCGCATTTTCTGATTCTGCGGTGTTAACGGACATCACAACAATCCCAAAGGTGGCAAAGCGGGGATTTTATCGGACTGTAGACCAAAAGCAAACGTTTGCCACTCTTTAGCGGCAAATATTTAAGCAGGGAATAAGTGTCAAATATTTATTAACATTTTGTATGCTTGATCGCATCATTATCCCTACAAAATATCTTTTCCTGTCCTTTTTTCCGTACTTCTGCTTAAAATCCCTTCCCGATTACTCATGATGAGAAGCAATCGACACCGGGAATACCGTCGCGTGTGAATGGATCATGCGCCTATAAGGAGCTCTTTTTTATGTTTCATCTCGATACCTTATCGACGCTCGTTGCCGCAACACTCGTGCTGCTACTGGGTAGAAAACTCGTTCAAACCGTCCCTTTCCTGAAGAAATACACCATTCCTGAACCCGTTGCGGGCGGCCTGCTGGTCGCGCTGGCGCTGCTGGTATTAAAGAAAAGCATGGATATCGAAATCGATTTCGATATGAGCCTGAAAGACCCGCTGATGCTGGCTTTCTTTGCCACTATCGGCCTGAACGCCAACCTCGCCAGCCTGCGCTCCGGCGGCAAAGTGCTGGGGACGTTCCTGATCGTGGTGGTGGGGCTGCTGCTGCTGCAAAACGCGCTCGGAATCGGCATGGCGAAGCTGCTTGGCCTCGACCCGCTGATGGGGCTGCTGGCCGGTTCGATTACCCTTTCCGGCGGCCACGGTACCGGCGCGGCGTGGAGTAAATTGTTTGTTGAACGCTATGGCTTTGCCAACGCCACCGAAGTGGCCATGGCTTGCGCAACCTTCGGCCTCGTCCTGGGTGGCCTGATCGGCGGACCGGTGGCGCGCTATCTGGTTAAGCACTCTTCCTCCCCGGACGGTACGCCGGACGATCAGCTCGCGCCGACTGCGTTTGAAAAGCCGGATATGGGGCGCATGATCACGTCGCTGGTGCTGATTGAGAGCATCGCGCTGATCGCCATCTGTTTAACGGTAGGGAAGATCGTTGCGCAACTGCTGGCGGGAACCGTATTTGAACTGCCCACCTTCGTTTGCGTGCTGTTTATCGGCGTGATCCTGAGCAATAGCCTGTCGGCGCTGGGCCTGTACCGCGTGTTCGACCGCGCGGTGTCGGTGCTGGGTAACGTCAGCCTGTCGCTATTCCTGGCGATGGCCCTGATGAGCCTGAAGCTGTGGGAGCTGGCGTCGCTGGCGCTGCCGATGATTATTATTCTGGCGGTTCAGGCAGTGGCTATGGCGCTGTATGCGGTGTTTGTGACCTACCGGATGATGGGCAAAAACTACGATGCCGCGGTGCTGGCAGCCGGCCACTGTGGTTTCGGCCTCGGCGCGACGCCGACGGCGATTGCCAACATGCAGGCGATTACCGACCGTTTCGGTCCGTCGCACATGGCGTTTCTGGTGGTGCCGATGGTGGGCGCGTTCTTTATCGATATCGTTAACGCGCTGGTGATTAAGCTCTATCTGCTGCTGCCGGTATTTGGCTGATAAAAACCCGGAGGCGGTGCGCTACGGGGTTGTGCAGTCTGCGGGCGATAGCCCGGGTAAGGCGTTTACGCCGCAACCCGGGGATACCCCGGGTTTTATACATCGACGCGGTTTCCCCCCGGCTCGCGCTGCGCTTAGCCGGGCTACGGGTGTGTGCGGTCTGTGGGCTGTAGCCCGGGTAAGGCGTTTACGCCGCAACCCGGGGATACTCAGGGATTCATGACTCGACGCGGCTTCTCCCCGGCTCGCGCTGCGCTTAGCCGGGCTACGGGGTTGTGCGGTCTGCGGGCTGTGTAGCCCGGCTAAGGCGTTTACGCCGCCAGCCGGGAATACTTCCCCCATCTTACGCTTCGTCGTGCTCTTCCCACGCCAGCGCGCGTTTTACCGCCTTCTTCCAGCCGCTGTAGCGATAGTTACGCTCGGTGGTTTCAATCCCCGGACGGAACTCGCGTTCGATGACCGCTTTCTCCTGCAGTTCATCCAGGTTTTGCCAGAAACCGACCGCCAGACCGGCCAGATAGGCTGCGCCCAGCGCGGTGACTTCGCGGACTTCCGGGCGTTCCACGCGGGTGCCGAGAATATCGGACTGGAACTGCATCAGGAAGTTGTTGGCGACCGCGCCGCCGTCAACGCGCAGGGCGTGGAGACGGATCCCGGAGTCAGCCTGCATCGCTTCCAGCACGTCGCGGGTCTGATAGGCAATCGACTCCAGGGTGGCGCGAATAATATGGTTGGAGTTCACGCCGCGGGTCAGGCCGAAGATCGCGCCGCGGGCATACGGGTCCCAGTACGGGGCGCCGAGTCCGGTAAAAGCCGGAACCACGTACACGCCGTTGGTATCCTTCACTTTGGTGGCGAAATATTCGGAATCGAACGCGTCGCTAATCAGCTTCATCTCATCGCGCAGCCACTGAATAGAGGCGCCCGCCATAAACACCGCGCCTTCCAGCGCATAGTTCACCTCACCGCGCGGGCCGCAGGCGATAGTCGTCAGCAGGCCGTGCGTTGACGTCACCGCTTTCTCGCCGGTATTCATCAGCATAAAGCAGCCGGTACCGTAGGTGTTTTTCGCCATCCCCTCTTTCACGCACAGCTGGCCGAACAGCGCCGCCTGCTGGTCGCCCGCGATGCCGGCGATCGGAATACGCGTCCCGCCCTTACCGCCGATGTTGGTCTGGCCGTACACTTCGGAAGATTTGCGCACTTCCGGCAGCATGGCGCGCGGGATATCCAGCGCGTCGAGCATTTTGTCATCCCAGTCCAGCTCGTGGATATTAAACAGCATGGTACGCGAGGCGTTAGTGTAGTCGGTTACGTGAACGCGTCCCTGGGTCATTTTCCAGATAAGCCAGGTGTCTACGGTACCGAACAGCAGCTCGCCGCGTTTAGCGCGTTCGCGCGCGCCTTCGACGTGGTCGAGGATCCACTTCACTTTGGTGCCGGAGAAGTAGGGGTCAACCACCAGGCCGGTGGCCTTGCGGATGTACTCTTCCATGCCGTCGCGCTTGAGCTGTTCGCAGATCTCGGCGGTACGGCGGCACTGCCAGACGATGGCGTTATAAATCGGCTTTCCGGTTTCGCGCTCCCACACGATGGCGGTTTCACGCTGGTTGGTGATGCCGATCGCCGCGATTTCATCGGAGCTGATATCGGCTTTTGCCAGCACTTCAACCAGCGTAGAGCTTTGCGATGCCCAGATCTCCATCGGGTCGTGTTCAACCCAGCCTGGACGCGGATAAATTTGTTCGAATTCTCGCTGAGAAACGCTGACGATATTGGCATCGTGATCCATTACCACGGCGCGGGAGCTGGTGGTGCCCTGGTCGAGCGCTACGATATATTTTTTGTCGGTCATAGTATGAGTCCCGTAGTCAGATTACAGCGAAGCTTTGTGTTGCGTCGTAGAGGGGGATGCGGCTTCTTTCTCTTCGACGACGCAGGTGTCGCAAGGCAGGTGGCGGCCAATCAGCTTGCGGTAGCAGAATGCGCCCAGCGCAGCACCGACGATTGGCGCACACAGCGGCACCAGGAAATAAGGAATATCTTTGCCGCCGGTGAAGGCGACGTTGCCCCAGCCTGCCAGCCAGGCGAAGGCTTTCGGTCCGATATCACGCGCCGGGTTCATGGCGAAGCCGGTCAGCGGGCCCATGGATGCGCCGATGACGGCGATCAGCAGACCAATCAGCAGCGGCGCCAGCGGGCCACGCGGCACGCCGTTACCATCGTCGGTCAGCGCCAGAATGACGCCCATCAGGATAGCGGTAATCACCATTTCTACCGCGAAGGCCTGCACAAAATTGATATGCGGATTCGGATAGGTGGAGAAAATGCCTGCCAGCTCGAGACTTTCGACGCTACCGCGCACCATATTGTGGGTATGTTCGAAATCGAAGAAAAGATTGTAATAAAGCCCGTAAACTAAAGCCGCAGCGCAAAAGGCGCCAGCGAATTGCGCAACGATAAATGGAACAACTTTACGACCGTCAAAGCAGGCGAACAGCCACAGCGCGATGGTGACCGCCGGGTTAAGGTGCGCACCGGAAACCCCTGCGGTCAGGTAAATCGCCATGGCGACGCCCAGACCCCAGATGATGCTGATTTCCCACTGACCGAAGCTGGCTCCCGCGACCTTAAGCGCAGCGACGCACCCAACGCCGAAAAAGATCAACAACCCGGTACCGAGGAACTCTGCGATGCACTGGCCTTTTAGTGTTGATGTTTGGCTCATAATCGAATCCTGAAGCGTAGTGATGATTATTGTATGTGTGAAGGTCGCAGGCGACCACGCTGCCATGTAGGCATAGTGTTAATTTATCGTTAACGAACAAAAACGAGAAATATCGAAATTCAAATGTGTGTACCACGTCAAGAAAATGAGCGTTTTCGCGCCATAAACGCGTGTTCGGCCTTTTGCGGGAGCGTTTCACCGCACATTTTTTTACGTGTTGATTAACAATTACGAAAAAGTACCGGGTAAAAGCGGCGAACGGACCAGGTAAAGGCTGAAAAGTGTTGCAAACCGCAATCTACGCGGGTTGTCGCTGGACAGGGGAGGCGGGGCTTCATACAATCGACTACATCACCACTGTAGTGCGCTAATTTTCGTTAAGGCGTCAACGCGTATACGAAACGGACGGTTTCTATCAACGCCTTGCAAGTTCAGGAGAGGTATGACGATGTCATTAGAAGTGTTTGAGAAATTAGAATCTAAAGTTCAGCAGGCGATTGATACCATCACTCTGTTACAGATGGAAATCGAAGAGCTGAAAGAGAAGAACAACACGCTGGCGCAGGAAGTACAGAGCGCGCAGCACAGCCGTGAAGAGCTTGAGCGTGAAAACGGTCAGCTGAAAGAACAGCAGCAGGGCTGGCAGGATCGTCTGCAGGCGCTGCTGGGCCGCATGGAAGAAGTCTGATGCTTCCCGCCCCCTCCCGCTCGGGAGGGGGTAAACTCTCCCCCGCTCTATATACTCACAAGTTATAGCCAATCTTTTTTTATTCTTTAATCATCAGTCCGCTTTCTGGCACGCTTAATCCATCACAACACTACATAAAGAGAGCGGTGCGATGAATAAGTGGGGCGTGGGGTTAACTCTGTTGCTGGCATCCGCCAGCGTTCTGGCAAAAGACATTCAACTATTAAACGTTTCTTACGATCCAACGCGCGAGCTGTACGAACAGTACAACAAAGCCTTTAGCGCGCACTGGAAACAAGAAACCGGCGACAACGTGGTGATTCGTCAGTCCCACGGCGGCTCCGGCAAACAGGCGACCTCGGTGATCAACGGCATTGAAGCCGACGTGGTGACCCTTGCGCTGGCCTATGACGTCGATGCGATTGCCGAACGTGGCCGAATCGACAAAAACTGGCTGAAGCGTCTGCCGGATAACTCCGCGCCGTACACCTCCACCATCGTGTTCCTCGTACGCAAAGGCAACCCGAAGCAGATTCACGACTGGAACGACCTGATTAAACCGGGCGTGTCGGTGATTACCCCGAACCCGAAAAGCTCCGGCGGCGCGCGCTGGAACTATCTGGCGGCATGGGGCTATGCCCTGCACCAGAACAATGGCGACCAGGCGAAGGCGCAAGAGTTCGTAAAAGCGCTGTTTAAGAACGTCGAGGTGCTGGATTCCGGCGCCCGTGGTGCGACCAACACCTTCGTGGAACGTGGGATCGGCGATGTGCTGATTGCCTGGGAAAACGAAGCCCTGCTGGCGACCAACGAACTGGGTAAAGACAAATTTGAGATCGTGACCCCGAGCGAATCGATTCTCGCCGAGCCGACGGTTTCCGTGGTGGATAAAGTGGTCGACAAGAAGGGCACTCGCCAGGTGGCGGAAGCGTATCTGAAGTACCTCTACTCGCCGGAAGGCCAGGAGATTGCGGCGAAGAACTTCTATCGTCCGCGCGATCCTGAGATAGCGAAAAAATACGCGAATGAGTTCCCGAAACTGAAGCTGTTCACCATCGATGACGTGTTTGGCGGCTGGACGAAAGCGCAGAAAGAGCACTTTTCCAACGGCGGCACCTTCGACCAGATAAACCAGCGTTAAATAGCCTTTCCTTATCCCCGCTTGCGCTGCGCTTAGCGGGGATACAACTCTTGTCGCCCGGACAGGCGTAAGCCGCGACCCGGGGCTGAGAAGTCTGGTAGCGCCGCCTCCGGGAAAACACACCGAACCTCTTCCTGTTTTCATTTGGTCATCAAACTGCGTTACTCTTCCGTTTCTGGCTGAGACAGGAAAAAATAATGCGAAGAGTACGATACCTTTTATTAGCGCTGCTGGTGGTCGTTGTGGCGGCGATGGCCGGCGGCTACTACTGGCTTCATTCCGGCAACCCTGATGCGTTGCGCAAAATTGTTCTGCAACAGTGCGTCCCCAATCAACAGCAGCACCAGAATCCCGCGCCCTGTGCGGAAGTGAACCTCAAGGGCGGCTATGTGCTGTTTAAAGACCGCAATGGCCCGCTGCAGTATCTGCTGATGCCGACTTACCGTATTAACGGCACCGAAAGTCCGCTGCTGCTTAATCCCCTGACGCCGAACTTCTTCTGGCAGGCCTGGCAGGGGCGCGAAATCATGAGCCAGCATCGTGGTTCCGCCGTATCGGATGACGCGGTCTCCTTGACCATCAACTCGCGCAGCGGACGCACGCAAAATCATTTCCATATCCATATCTCCTGCCTGCGTCCCGATGTCCGTACCCAGCTGGACAAGGACGCGCCCGCTATCAGCAGCCGCTGGTTGCCGCTGCCCGGTGGACTACTGGGCCACGAATATCTGGCGCGTCGGGTCACCGAAATGGAGCTGGCGCAGCGCAGCCCGTTCCTGATGCTGGCCGAAGAGGTGCCGGAAGCGCGTGAACATATGGGCCGTTTTGCGCTGGCGATGGCAAAGCAGAGCGATGGCTCGCTGGTGCTGCTGGCGACCGAGCGTAACCTGCTAACGCTTAATCGCGCATCGGCGGAAGAGATTCAGGATCACAGCTGCGCAATCCTGCAATAACCCCACCATATCTGGCGTTTACCTGTCTTATCGTCCGTCGTATTCTTGCTGAAAAAATCGACAGGAGACAGGTATGTCGCTCTGGTTGTCCCACCCTCTGTTCCTTCCTTCTATCATCGTCGGCATCACTATTCTCCTCTGGGCGACTTCGCTACTGCCGGAGTTTATGACCGCGCTGCTGTTTTTTGCCGCAGCGATGATCGCCAAAATCGCGCCGCCGGAGGTCATTTTCGGCGGCTTTGCCTCATCGGCGTTCTGGCTGGTGTTCAGCGGATTTGTGCTGGGGATCGCCATACGCAAAACCGGGCTGGCGGACAGAGCGGCCCGGTCGCTCTCGTCGCGGCTGACCGACTCCTGGCCGCTAATGGTCGGCAGCGTGGTGCTGCTCAGCTATGCGCTGGCGTTTGTGATGCCGTCCAATATGGGGCGTATCGCGCTGCTGATGCCGATTGTGGCGGCAATGGCCAGGCGTGCCGGCATTGAAGAGGGGACGCGCCCGTGGTTTGGCCTGGCGCTGGCGGTGGGGTTCGGGACCTTCCAGCTGTCTGCCACCATCCTGCCCGCCAACGTCCCGAATCTGGTGATGAGCGGCGCGGCGGAGGGATCGTATGGTATCCATTTGAATTATCTTCCCTATTTACTGCTGCATACGCCGGTGCTCGGCTGGCTCAAAGGGGCTGTGCTGATCGCCCTGATATGCTGGCTGTTTCCCGGAAAACCGCACCCGCCGCGCGACATGACGCCGCTGCCGCCGATGAGCCGCGATGAGAAGCGCCTGGCGTGGCTGCTGGTGGTAGTGCTGACGCTCTGGGTGACGGAGAGCTGGCACGGCGTGGGGCCGGCCTGGACGGGGCTGGCGGCGGCGGTGATAACGCTGCTGCCGCGGGTCGGTTTTATCAGCGGCGAGGAATTTTCCAGCGGCGTGAATATCCGCACCTGTATTTACGTCGCCGGGATTTTGGGGCTGGCTATCACCGTGACGCAAACCGGTATCGGCGGCGTGGTGGGGAATGCCCTGCTGCAGATTATGCCGCTGGATAAAGAGAGCCCGTTCACCAGCTTTCTCGCATTGACCGGCATTACCAGCGCGCTGAACTTTATCATGACCGCTAACGGCGTACCGGCGCTGTATACCACCTTCGCGCAGAGCTTCTCCGATGCGACCGGCTTCCCGCTGCTGAGCGTGATTATGATTCAGGTGCTGGGATACTCCACGCCGCTGCTGCCGTATCAGGCATCACCGATTGTCGTGGCAATGGGGCTGGGGAAAGTGCCTGCAAGGGCGGGAATGCTGCTGTGTATTGCGCTGGCGGCGGTAAGCTATTTGATTCTGCTGCCGCTGGACTACCTGTGGTATCAGGCGTTGGGGAAACTGTAGGCTGCACCGCTCGGGGATTTTCCCGGAACCTGGCCGGGCAACCGGGCGATAACCCCGGTTGCAAAGCGCGACCGGGGAAAGGCCTTAAAGCGAATTACGCTTTTTTCGCGGCTTCTGCTGCTTTAACGATCACCGCGAAAGCGTCAGCTTTCAGGGATGCGCCGCCAACCAGCGCGCCGTCGATGTCCGGCTGGGTGAACAGCTCTGCTGCGTTGCCCGCGTTAACGGAACCGCCGTACTGGATGATCACTTGTTCAGCCACTTTCGCATCAGCTTTAGCGATGTGGTCGCGAATGAATTTGTGTACAGCCTGAGCCTGAGCCGGGGTAGCGGATTTGCCGGTACCGATCGCCCATACGGGTTCATAAGCGATAACTGCGCCTTCGAACGCCGCCGCGCCCTGGGTTTTCAGAACGGCGTCGATCTGACGCGCGCACACTTCTTCCGTTTTGCCCGCTTCGTTTTCCGCTTCGGTTTCACCGATGCACAGAACCGGGATCAGACCCTGCTCTTTCAGTACCGCGAATTTCCTGGCGATAAACTCGTCGGACTCTTTGTGGTAGGTACGGCGCTCGGAGTGGCCGATGATGATGTATTCAGCGCCGATGTCTTTCAGCATTTCGGCAGAGGTTTCGCCAGTGAACGCGCCGGACAGGTTCAGGTCAACGTTCTGCGCGCCCAGGTGAATGTGGCTGCCCGCAGCGGCTTGTTTAGCCAGGTCGATGTACATCTCAGGCGGAGCAATGGCAACTGCACAGCCGGTTACGCCAGCCAGTTCGGTACGCAGGTTCGCGACCAGTTCGTTTACCATGTGGCGGCTGCCGTTCAGTTTCCAGTTACCCATCACTAAAGGATGTCGCATTTTTATTCTCCACGCTTTAAAGCGAATTAAGGAATATAGCCGCCCCCGCGGGCAGCATGGTCTGTGAAACAGTATAGAGATTCATCACTGGAAAGGCTTTGCTTTTTGTCATTTATTGTTGTTTTCCAGCGTTTCAGATAGCGCCAGCTTAATCGGTTCAACAGCGAAGGTCAGCCCCTTTTCGCCGTTGTCCGCCACCACATAGCGCACAGCACCTTCCGTTTCGGAGAAGTAACGTTTGCCTTTTCCGGCGGTCAGCAGTTTCTGCAGCTTCTGCTGGCTTTGCGTCAGGCTGAGCGTGGGTACGAACGCGCGCATCACGGCGCTCATATACTCCTGGGCTCTCGCTTTCGCCGCTTTCTGCTGCGGCCCCTGAATCGGTAGCCAGGTGATCTGCATCGATTTAATTTTGAGCGTGCCGCGTTCAAGCGCGGTCGACGCGTAAAGGTTCTCATTGATCTTCGTGGCGGCGCGGGTCAGGTTTGCCTGGTCTTTGCTGGCGGCGACGGCGCGAAATTCATTGAGCGATAGCTTCGGGTTATCGTTGTTGAATTTTTCCCGAAACTCGCTGATGGAAATATCAAAGGCCGGCGCGCCGGAGAGAAGATAGGGCGCCGTAGCGCTGGCGTCTGACTCGGCGGACAACGCTTTTTGGCCGACGGATAATGCCGCCAGCCCAATTAAACATAAGGTTGCCCACTTCTTCATGCCCATCTTCCCTTTTTTTATCTGCTGACGATTAAAACGAGAACCGTCACGCTTGTCAAAAAGTCACGCCTTCAGGGTAAACTACGTCGGTGATGATGATAAGGAATAAAACATGACCCTACAGCAGTGGCTATTCTCAATTAAAGGGCGGATTGGACGTCGCGACTTCTGGATCTGGATCGCTATCTGGATAATGACCATGAGCGCGCTGTTCACGCTGGCCGGTAGTAACCTTCTCAATTTACAGACGGCGGCTTTTATTCTGGTGTGCCTGCTGTGGCCGACGGCGGCGGTGACCATTAAACGCCTGCACGATCGGGGTAAATCCGGGCTCTGGGCGCTGCTGATGATTCTGGCGTGGATGCTGCTGGCGGGCAACTGGTCGATGCTGCCTGGGGTCTGGCAGTGGGGCGTCGGGCGGTTTATACCGACGCTGATTATCGTCATGATGCTGATCGACCTGGGCGCGTTTGTCGGTACCCAGGGCGCGAATAAGTTTGGTAAAGAGACGCTGGACGTGCGCTGGAAAGCGGAATCCTGATTACCAGTAGTGTTCGGCGGTCATATGACCCGGCCGGCGACGCAGGTGCTTGCTCATCTGCCGGGTCTCTTTCAGCAGCTGCTGGGTGTCGCGCACCATCTGCGGGTTACCGCACAGCATGACGTGACTGCTCTCAGCGTTCATCGGCAGGCCGACGGCCTCTTCCAGCGCGCCGGTTTCAATCAGGAACGGGATACGTCCCGTGAGCATGCCCGGCGCGGTTTCCCGGCTCACGACAGACTGGATGCGCAGTTTGCCCGCATAGCGCGCTTCCAGCGCCTGCATCTGCGGCAGATAGCTGAGGTCGGCGGCATAGCGCGCGGCGTGCACCAGTACCAGGTTTTTAAAGCGATCCAGGTCCTTCCCTTCTTCCAGAATCGACAGGTACGGGCCAATTGCCGTGCCGGTGGCGAGCATCCATAGCGTGTCGCAATCCGGCACCTCTTCCAGCACGAAGAAACCGGCGGCTTCGCTGACCACCTGGACTTCATCGCCCGGCTTCAGTGCCGCCAGCCGCGGGCTGAGCTTGCCCTCCGGAACCGTCACCAGATAGAACTCAAGATCGGGGTTGCTGGGGGCGTTGACGTAGGAATAGGCGCGCTGCACGCGTTCTCCGTCTACGTCCAGCCCCAGTTTGGCAAACTGCCCAGCGGTGAAGGGCGCAACCGGCGCGTGAACGGTGAGGCTAAACAGTGCATCAGTCCAGTTCTGTACTTTTACCACTTTGCCCGTAACCCAGTTTGCCATAGCGACTCTCCTCTCAATCCTGTTAACGTATCTTCACCGCGACGAGAGCAGATTTCCAGCCCGAAAAGGCTGGAAAGCTCTATTGATCAAATGTTTTTACAGGATGTGCAGCTGAATATCCGGGTCTTTGCGATCGAGATAATGAATCGATTGAATACGGCGGATAGTGCGGGATTTACCGCGGATCAGCAGGGTTTCGGTGGTGGCCATATTGCCTTTACGGGTGATACCGTCCAGCAGATCGCCCTTGGTGATGCCGGTTGCCGAGAAAACCACGTTGTCGCTGCGCGCCATATCGTCCAGGCGCAGCACTTTGCCTGCTTCAATGCCCATCGCCTGACAGCGTGCCAGCTCGTTTTCGCCGATGCGGCGGTTCTCTTCGCTGTCGCCCTTCACGTGGTGACGCGCCAGCAGACGGCCGTTCATATCGCCGTCCAGCGCGCGGATCACCGCAGCGGAAACGACGCCTTCCGGCGCGCCGCCGATACCGTACATGACGTCAACTTCGCTGTCCGGCATACAGGTCAGAATAGAGGCGGCAACGTCGCCGTCGGGGATGGCGAACACGCGCACGCCCAGCTTTTGCAGCTCAACAATGACGTCGTCATGGCGTGGCTTGGCTAAGATGGTGACCGTTAATTCACTCAGCGGCTTATTCAGCGCGCGGGCGATATTATGCAGGTTCTCCGCCAGCGGCAGGTTCAGATCGATGGCGCCCTTCGCTCCCGGGCCGACAATCAGCTTTTCCATGTACATATCCGGCGCATTCAGGAAACAGCCCTTATCGCCTACCGCCATCACCGCCAGCGCGTTCGCCTGGCCCATCGCCGTCATGCGGGTGCCTTCGATGGGATCGACGGCGATATCTACCGCATCGCCGTGGCCGGTACCGACGCGCTCGCCAATGTACAGCATCGGCGCTTCGTCGATTTCGCCTTCGCCAATCACGATAGTGCCGTCGATGTTGATCAGGTTGAGCATAATGCGCATGGCGTTGACGGCGGCGCCGTCGGCGGTATTTTTATCACCGCGGCCTAACCATTTGTAGCCTGCCAGCGCGGCGGCTTCGGTTACGCGCGAAAATTCGATGGCCAGTTCTCGTTTCATAATCCACTCATCTGAATAAAAATTATGCGCAGCGTGGCGAGATGACGTTCGCGCTACGCGTTGGAATAGCGTTCGGTTTCCGGCATCCAGCGCTCTATCAGCGCCTGTGCCTGCTGGGGATAGCGTTCGTGAATATGGCGGGCGATGCGCTGAACTTCCGGGATCATGGCCTGATCGCGCAATAAGTCCGCGACTTTAAATTCAGCGTTGCCGGTCTGACGGGTGCCGAGCAGCTCGCCGGGACCGCGAATTTCCAGGTCTTTTTGGGCGATGACGAAACCGTCATTGCTATCGCGCAGAACCTGCAGGCGCTTCTGGGCGGTTTTTGACAGCGGCGATTTATAGAGCAGCACGCAGTGGGAGGCTACCGCACCGCGCCCGACGCGCCCTCGGAGCTGGTGCAGCTGCGCCAGCCCCAGACGCTCCGGGTTTTCGATGATCATCAGGCTGGAGTTGGGCACGTCCACGCCGACTTCAATCACCGTGGTGGCGACCAGCAGATGCAGCTCGCCCTGCTTGAACGCGCTCATTACCGCCTGCTTCTCGGCGGATTTCATACGCCCGTGCACCAGGCCGATATTCAGCTCCGGCAGGGCGAGCTTCAGCTCTTCCCAGGTGGCTTCCGCCGCCTGAGCTTCCAGCAGATCCGACTCTTCAATCAGCGTACAAACCCAGTAGGCCTGGCGGCCTTCGTGAGTGCAGGCGTTACGTACGCGGTCAATAATATCGCTGCGTCGCGTATCCGGAATGGCCACCGTCGTAACCGGCGTTCGGCCCGGCGGCAGTTCATCGATGACCGAGGTGTCGAGGTCGGCATACGCGGTCATCGCCAGGGTGCGCGGAATCGGCGTGGCGGTCATAATCAGCTGGTGCGGATGAAATCCCTGCTGTTGCCCTTTCTCCCACAGCGCCAGCCGCTGATGGACGCCAAAACGGTGCTGCTCGTCGATAATCACCAACGCGAGGCCGTTAAACTGGACCTGCTCCTGAAAGATGGCGTGGGTACCGACAATCATCTGCACCTGTCCGCTGGCGATAGCCTCCTGCTGCGCCAGGCGCGCTTTGCCTTTTTGTTTGCCCGCCAGCCAGCCCACCTCAACGCCCAGCGGTTCGAACCAGCTGCGGAAGTTATTGGCGTGCTGTTCAGCCAGCAGCTCGGTCGGCGCCATCAGCGCTACCTGTTTGCCGTGAGCGATGGCGCGCAGGGCGGCAAGCGCGGCGACCAGGGTTTTACCGGAGCCCACGTCCCCCTGCACCAGACGCATCATCGGCACGTCCAGCGCCATATCGCGCTCGATTTCAGCCGTGACGCGCGCCTGCGCGCCGGTCGGCGTAAAGGGGAGGGAGGCCAGCAGCTTATCTTTTAGCGTGTCGTTAGCGCTGAGCGCGAGGGCGTGGTAGCGCTGGGCGCCTGCCCGCAGCGCCAGCATGCTGAGGTTATGCGCCAGCAGCTCTTCCAGGATTAAGCGCCGCTGAGCCGGATGTTTGCCGCTTTCCAGCTCGCTAAGCTGTAAAGAGGGCGGCGGGCGATGCAGCGTGCGCAAGGCGTCCGGCAGGCTCATCATCCCCTGCGCCAGCTCAGGCGGCAGCAGTTCGGCGATCGCGCAGGTTTCAAGCAGCTCCAGCGCCTGGTCGGTGAGCTTACGCAGCGTAGCCTGCTTGATGCCTTCGGTGGTGGGATATACCGGGGTCAGCGTTTCCTGTAAATCAGGGGTACTCATGTCGCCCTGAACCCGATATTCCGGATGGATCATCTCCGCCCCGTGCTTACCGCGCTTCGCCTCTCCGTAGGCCAGCACGCGACGCCCGGTTGCCAGGCTATTTTTCATCGCTGCGCTGAAGTTAAAAAAGCGCATGGTGAGGATGCCGGAGCCGTCGCTTATCTGGCAGGTCATCATCCGGCGGCCGCCGAAAGTGATGTTGCAGTTGAGGACTTCGCCTTCAACGGTGGCGTAAACGCCGGGCAGCAGTTCGCCGATGTGATACAGATGGGTGCGGTCTTCGTAGCGCAGCGGCAGGTGCAGAAGCAGATCCTGTACCGTATGCAGGCCGATTTTTGCCAGCTTACTGCTCTGGGCCGCGCCAACGCCCGTCAGGGAATTGAGCGGCACCGCATCCAGCAGACGGCCCTGCATGATTACTTCGCCGCCTGCATGGTGGCCCACCACGCGGCATCGGCTTCGACTTCGCCCTGCTCGTTGACGTGGGGGTAGGGAAGTCCCTTGCGTTTAGCGACCTTCGCCAGCACCGGATAGCCGCCTTCAAACAGCAGGCGCTGCTGGTCTTCTTCCGGCAGCATACTGTTCTCGCGCCGGTACATGCCGGCATTCTGCCGCTGGCGCTGGGCTTCGTAGAGGATAAGCGCTGAGGCGACGGAAACGTTCAGCGACTGCACCATGCCAATCATCGGAATGATGATGTCCTGGTCCGCCAGGTCTAACGCTTCCTGCGTAATGCCGGTTTTCTCCTGCCCCATCAGGATACAGGTGGGACGGGTATAGTCGATTTCACGGAAATCGACGGCGTTATCAGAGAGATGGGTCGCCAGGATCTGCATGCCCTGGCCTTTTAAATGCGTGACAGCCTCGCCAATAGTACGGTGGGTTTTGACCTGCACCCAGCTATTGCTGCCGGCGGCCGCGGAGGCCATGGTACGCATACGGCTACCTGGCCAGATGGCGTGCACTTCATGCACACCAACGGCGTCTGCGGTACGAATGACCGCAGAGACGTTATGAGGCTTATGGACCTGCTCCATGCAGACTGTCAGGTCAGGCTGGCGCCTGGCGAGCATCTCGCAGATACGCGCATAACGCTGTAAATTCATGATACTTCCATCCTTCGAATGACTCTTTAATCGCTGCGGATTACGCGGCCCATTCCTGGGCCTTGCCCTTTACGGGGCCGCTGTAAGCAGCGTTCAAATCTGCTCCCGGCAGATTTGTCATTCGCTTGCCGCCTTGACGCAATTCGAATGATTTTGTGGAAGAGCTAGTTTCGGTTACGGGTGACTTTTATTACATCCGGCATGACGCGAATTTTGCGCATGATATTCGCCAGATGCACGCGGTCGCGCGCGGTAAGGCGAATAAAGGCGCTGTAAACGCGGCCATCTTTCTCTTCCGTATTCAGGCTTTGAATATTGGAAGAAGCGGTGTTGATCGCCGCGGTAAGATTTGCCAGGGCACCCTGATGGTTGAACATATCCACCTTGATTTCGGTGATAAATTCCTGCGCTGTCTCTTTGTCCCACTCGACCGCCATAAATTTCTCCGGCTCTTTCTGATAGCCGCGAATGTTACGACAGGACTCATGGTGAATAACCAGGCCTTTGCCCGGGCTGACGTGCGCGATAATCGGGTCACCGGGGATCGGACGGCAGCATTTGGCGAAGGTGATCAGCACGCCATCCGCGCCTTTAATCGGCAGATGATTATGGCCGACAGGCGCTGGCTGTACAGGCACGGCGGTGGTTTCACCCTGCTGCAGGTTTTTTGCTACCACGACGCTCATGGCGTTGCCGAGGCCGATTTCGGCCAGCAGATCGTCAAGCGTGGTCAGCTTCATGCGTTCAAGTTCACGCTGAATGTTCTCTGGCGGGATCTCGGCCAGCTTGCGGCTACCGCCGAGGGCGTGATTGAGCAGGCGGCGCCCGAGGCTTACGGAGTCGTCGCGCTTAAGATTTTTCAGCAGCTGGCGAATTTTGGCGCGCGCTTTCGAGCTGACGACAAAGTTCAGCCATGCGGCGTTCGGACGTGCGCCCGGCGCGGTGATGATTTCCACCGTCTGGCCGCTGGAGAGCGACTGCGACAGCGGATACGGCTGGCGGTCGACGCGGGCGCCGACGCAGGCATGGCCGATGTCGGTATGCACCGCGTAGGCGAAATCCACCGGCGTCGCGCCGGCGGGCAGTTCGACAATGCGCCCTTCCGGGGTGAAAACGTAAATCTCATCCGGGAACAGATCGGATTTCACGCTCTCAATAAATTCAAATGAACTACCGGCGCTCTGCTGGAGCTCCAGCAGGCTCTGCATCCAGCGCTGGGCGCGGATTTGCGCCGTGGTGCTGCTCTCGCCGCCGTGCTCTTTATAAGCCCAGTGCGCCGCCACCCCCATTTCCGCCATCTGGTCCATGTCTTCGGTACGAATTTGTACCTCAACCGGGACGCCGTGCGGGCCGATCATCGAGGTGTGCAAAGATTGATAGCCGTTCGCCTTTGGAATGGCAATATAGTCTTTGACGCGACCCGGACGCGGCTTGTAAAGGCTGTGCATCTGGCCAAGCACGCGGTAGCAGGTGTCGGAATCATGGACAATCACGCGGAAAGCGTAGATATCCATAATCGAGTGAAAGCGCTGCTCTTTGAGCACCATCTTGCAGTAGATGGAGTACAAATGCTTTTCGCGACCGCTAACGCGACAGGGAATTCCCGCTTCCTGCAAACGCCCTTCGATTTCGGAGAGGATCTTTTGAATCATCTCCTTACGGTTGCCGCGCGCCGCTTTAACCACCTCTTTAATGACGCGGTAGCGGTTAGGATACAGCGCCTCAAAGCCCAATTCTTCGAGCTCGGTTTTGATGTGATGGATACCTAAACGGTGCGCCAGAGGGCTGTAGATTTCCAGCGTTTCGCGGGCGATGCGGCGGCGCTTGTCCGGGCGCAATGAGCCCAGCGTGCGCATGTTATGGGTGCGGTCAGCGAGCTTGATAAGGATGACGCGGATATCCTGCACCATCGCCATAATCATTTTGCGAAAGTTCTCAGCCTGGGCCTCTTTCTTGTCGCGAAACTTAAGCTTATCAAGTTTTGACACCCCCTCTACCAGTTCAGCAACGCTTTTACCGAAAAGCTGCTCCATGTCCTGGTAGGTGGCGGGGGTATCTTCTATCACGTCGTGCAGCAGAGCGGCCATCAGCGTTTCATGGTCGAGTTTCATCTCGGCCAGGATACAGGCTACCGCTACCGGGTGCGTGATATAGGGTTCACCGCTTGAACGTGTCTGGCCCTCGTGAGCGTCACGTGCAACGAGATAAGCCTGCCGAAGACGTTTAATTTGCTCTTCGGGCAGGTAGTTTTGAATCAGCTGATTCAGGCTTTCAAACAGATACAAGGGCGACCCGCAGTGTGATTAACGACGACCTTCAGCAATAGCGGTAACGGCTTGTAATTCAGCGGCTTCCTGCTCTTGCTGTTCCTGGCGCTCACGAACGTCGAGGATCTTGTTGTTGATCAGACCTTCTTCGATTTCGCGCAGTGCGATAACGGTAGTTTTATCGTTTTCTTCCGGTACCAGCGGATCCTTTCCGCCTACCTGCATCTGACGAGCGCGACGCGCGGCGACCAGTACCAGGTCAAAACGGTTACCAATTTTCTCTACAGCGTCCTGAACAGTTACGCGTGCCATACTTAAAATGCTCCACAGGTGAAGAAATGACTGGGCATGATACTGAATGTGGGTTCAGTCTGCCAACAGTTTGGTGATTAAAGCGCCATGTCGCTGCTTTTGGCGGCTCATGCGCAGACGTTCGGCGCGAATAATAATTTTCAGATCGCTCAGCGCGGTATCAAAATCATCATTCACAATCAGGTAATCATACTCCGCGTAATGGCTCATTTCTGCAACTGCCTGCGCCATACGTTTTGCGATAACCTCTTCGCTGTCCTGACCGCGGCCGCGCAGGCGACGATCAAGCTCATCTTTTGACGGCGGCAGGATAAAAATGCTGCGCGCGCCGGGCATTCTGTTGCGGATTTGCTGCGCGCCCTGCCAGTCGATATCGAGGAAGACGTCGACGCCGGTCGCCAGTACCTGCTCGATAGCTTCGCGCGAGGTGCCGTAATAGTTGCCAAAGACTTCTGCATGTTCAAGAAAAGCGTCTCTGCCAATCATCGTCCTGAATTCGTCGTGATTCACAAAGAAATAGTGTTCACCGTGCACTTCACCCGGGCGCGGAGCGCGCGTGGTATGCGAAACAGAAACCTGAGAGTCGTACAACGGTTGGGTTTTTAATAAAGCCTGAATCAGGCTGGATTTACCCGCGCCGCTAGGGGCGGAAACAATATAAAGCGTGCCTTGAGCCATGAGTGTCTTTTGTATGTGGTGGTCGAAATAGAGCTTACATACGAGCCTATTATACACGGCGGCGCAGCGTGACGCAGTCCCTGTCACACTTTTTACGTTCTTTCTTTCATTTTGCTTGCTGTTTTCCTGATTTCTCCGGGCGTTGCAGAAACAACGCAGAAAAGCCGGAAGCATGCTCGCAGCGTTAAAAATCCCCTCTCGCCGATGAAAATAAGCCTGCGGCACAATTGCCGACGAGAAAACAGGAGGGCATCGCGATGCAAAAAGGAGTCTGGGCGCTGGTGCTGTGGATGCTGGTGGGATACGGGCAGGCAGCCTGCCCCGCGTGGCCGCAGGCCAGGGCCGATCGGGAGATTGAACGTCTCAGCCAGCAGATAACGGAATGGAAAAACGCCTACTGGCAGCAGGGGAGCAGTACGGTAAGCGATGAGGTCTATGATCAGCTTGCGGAGCGGCTGGCTTACTGGCGGCGCTGCTTCACCGGCGAGGCTCCCGCTCACGATGCGTCTCCTCCCCTAAAAGGGGAGGCCAGACATCCGGTGGCGCACACCGGCGTGCGTAAACTGGCAAATCATGCCGACGTGGCGCGCTGGATGCGCGGTCAATCCGGCCTGTGGGTACAGCCTAAAGTCGATGGCGTCGCGGTCACGCTCGTGTATCGGCAGGGGCGTCTGACCCAGGCGATAAGCCGGGGTAATGGCCTGGCCGGGGAAGACTGGACGGCCAGGGTCTTGCAGATCCCCTCCGTGCCTAAAGTCTCTGACGGCGTACTGGCGAATAGCGTTCTACAGGGTGAGCTGTTCCTGCTCCGCGAGGGGCACGTGCAAAAACAGATGGGCGGCATGAACGCGCGGGCAAAAGTTGCCGGCATGATGATGCGCCAGCAGGCTGCGGCGGATCTTAATCAGCTGGGTCTCTTTATCTGGGCATGGCCCGATGGGCCGCAGGATATGAAACAGCGGCTGGCGCTGCTGCGGCAGGGCGGCTTTCTTTACAGCACGCTTTTTTCGCACCCTGTCGCGGATGCGCAACAGGTTCAACAGTGGCGCCAGCGCTGGTTCACTTCACCGCTGCCTTTTGCCAGCGATGGCGTCGTAGTGCGGCGGGAAAAAGCATCTCCCGGACGCTTCTGGGTTCCGGGTCAGGGCGATTGGGTCATCGCCTGGAAATACCCGCCCGCCTCACGCGTCATGGAGGTTCGCCGTATCAGCTTTAGCGTCGGGCGCAGCGGTAAAATAGCCGTGGTGGCGCATCTGGAGCCGCAGATGCTGGACGATAAGCGCGTGCAGCGGGTGAGCGTCGGTTCGGTATCCCGCTGGTACAATCTGGATATCGGTATTGGCGACCAGCTGCAAATCAGCCTTGCCGGGCAGGGAATACCGCGCATCGATTCGGTCGTCTGGCGCACGGCTCAGCGTAATAAACCCCAGCCACCGGCGGCGCGTTTCAATGCCTTAACCTGCTATTTTGCCACGCCCGAGTGTGCGGAACAGTTTCTTTCGCGGCTGGTCTGGCTCTCATCCCGATCGGTTCTCGATATTGACGGCGTGGGAGAAGCGCTATGGCGGGCCCTGCATGACGCGCGCAGCATGGAGCATCTCTTTTCATGGCTGGCGTTTACGCCGGAGCGGCTGCAAGCTATACCGGGGGTCTCGACGCAGCGCGGGCAGAGGCTGTGGCATCAGTTCAATCTTGCGCGCGAACGGCCTTTTCTACGCTGGATCCAGGCGATGGGAGTCCCTATACCGAAGACGGCGTTTGCCCGGCTGAAGGAGGATGACTGGCAACGGATGCAGGAGCGAAACGAAGAGCAGTGGCGGCGCCTGCCGGGGATCGGGGCGGAAAGAGCGCGGCAGCTGGTGACGTTCTTACATCACCCGGATGTTGCCGCACTGGCGAAGTGGCTAAGCGGGCAACGCGTTCCGGGATTCTGAAAGCATTAATGTGCGCTATGGTTGTAGTTAAATACCGGCAGGCCCAGCTTCCAGCGCAGCGCCAGCATGCGGGCGGTAAAGCCGAACAGCAGGGTGGAGATCACCACCACATCGTGGCTGCTGACGTAATGCTGAAGCGCGATGTATAAAATCGCGGCGGCGAATGACACCCCGGCGTAAAGCTCTTTCTGGAATACCAGCGGGATACGCTTGCAGAACATATCGCGCAGCACGCCGCCAAAAACGCCGGTGATGACGGCGGCAATGGAGGCGATGACCGGGCCCTGGCCCATATCCAGCGCGATCTGGGCGCCAATGATAGAGAACACGATCAGGCCGAGCGCATCAAGCACCAGAAACAGACGGCGCAGATGCGGCATCACCGGCGCGGCAATCGTGGTCAGGACCGCAGCAATGGCGACAATAATGACGTACTCGGGGTGCTGCACCCAGCCCAGAGGATAGTGGCCGAGCAGAATATCGCGCACTGAACCGCCTCCGAGGGCCGTCGCGGTGGCAATGATAATGACGCCAAACGTATCCATACGACGGCGCCCGGCAGCCAGCGCGCCGGTCATGGCTTCCGCCGTAATCCCAATCAGATAAAGAATATGAAGCAGCATAAATCCCCCACGGTGATGGCGGAAGGTTAACGATTTGTGCGCAAGATCACGATTGAGATTTTCTAAAGTGAATGAATTTAACCTGATTAAACTAATGCACGATCGGTTTAAATCGGCTGAATTTAAAGGTTCGTTTGTCATTTATTCATTTTTACTGATTATAAAAAGTAATGTGAAAGCCGTCGATGCGTATCGATATTGAAAACGCGATGAATACCTGTTGTTTAACTCTCGACCTTTATCCTTTTATTTTCCTCCTTCAGGGCCTGAGAAAATGACTGCAGCAGCTGGCAATAAAAACTATCTCACCCGCCTGATTGCCGTTGTGCTGACGGGGCTGCTTGCCGGCCTCTCAGGCATGGTTCTGGCGCTGATTTTACACGCGATTCAGCACCTGGCCTTTGGCTACAGCCCCGGGCAGATCGTGAGCGCGGAGTCATTTCTACAGGGCGTCACGGATTCATCCTGGCCTCGTCGCCTCTCGGCAATCGTCGCGGGGGGAGCCATCGCAGGATTCGGCTGGTGGCTCCTTGGACGCTATGGGCAGAAGCGAGTCTCAATAGCGTCAGCGGTGGCGAATCCTTCGGTGGCAATGCCTGCGGGTACCACAACGATTCATGCCCTGTTGCAGATCGTCACCGTGGCGCTGGGCTCTCCGCTTGGCCGCGAGGTGGCTCCGCGGGAAATGGGCGCGCTGGGGGCAGGGATGGTGGCGCGTAAGCTGGGACTGATGGCGGATGAAACCCGAACGCTGGTTGCCTGCGGCGCCGGTGCGGGCCTGGCGGCGGTGTATAACGTTCCGCTGGCCGGTGCGTTATTCAGCCTTGAGGTAATGCTGCTGTCGTTTAGCTGGGAAAAAACGCTGGCGGCGATTATCACCTCGGCGATTGCCGCGTGGACGGCAACGCTCGGGTTAGGCGAGGAATCGCAATACCATTTTACTTCCGACATCCTGCCGCATTCATTTCTCTGGTGGGCGATTATCGCCGGCCCCATTCTTGGCGCCGGGGCCTGGCTCTTTCGCAAAGCGACCAGCACGGCCCGCTCGGGCGTTCGAAGCAACTGGCAGATGCCGGTTTTCTGTCTGCTGGCGTTTTCCCTGCTTGCCGTCCTCAGCCTCTATTTCCCCCAGCTTCCGGGAAACGGTAAAGGGCCTATGCAGTTGGCTCTCAGCGATGACCTGGGTTTCCCCGGGGCGGCGATGCTGCTGGCGCTGAAAATGGTGGTGATTCTGGCGGTGCTGCGCGGCGGCGCGGAGGGCGGCCTGCTGACGCCGGGGCTGGCGGTTGGCGGCCTGACCAGCCTGCTGCTGTGTATGCTCTGGCAACAGCTGCTTCCCGGCGGAGATTACGGCAGTTTTGCTCTCGTCGGCGCGGCGGCGTTTCTCGCTGCATCCATGCAGATGCCGCTCACGGCGGTCGCGCTGGTGATGGAGTTCACCCACATGGATCACAGCTATCTGGCCCCCACGCTGCTGTGCGCCGCAGGGGCATTTTTAACCTGCCGGATATTGGATAAGAACTACGCCTTCTGAAACGCAGCGAAAATAAAAGGCCATGATTTACCATGGCCTTTTGTCCGTGCGTGGGTTGGCGAGCGAAAAACCGTTACTCGATGTTCTGAATCTGCTCGCGCATTTGTTCGATCAGCACTTTTAGCTCAATGGCGGAGTTCGTCACTTCGGCATTGATTGATTTAGACGCCAGGGTGTTCGACTCGCGGTTGAACTCCTGCATCATAAAGTCGAGGCGGCGACCGACCGCTTCTTTCTTCTTCAGGATATTCCACGTCTCTTTTACGTGCGCTTCCAGACGATCCAGCTCTTCGGCGACGTCTATACGCTGCGCCATCAGCACCAGCTCCTGCTCGAGGCGGTTGTTTTCCAGCTGCACTTCCGCATCTTCCAGCTTGGCAACCAGACGCTCGCGCTGCCACTGCAAAATTTCCGGCATATGGGCACGTACTTTAGCCACCTCGGCCGTCACGCCGTCGAGACGCTGTTCAATCAGCGCTTTCAGCGCCTGTCCTTCGGTTTCGCGGGCGATGATAAAGTCATCCAGCGCACCGTTTAACGCGCCCAGAATTTCGGCGGCAATGGCGTCCAGATCCTGTTCATGGGCCGACATCACGCCAGGCCAGCGCAGAATATCGACCGGATTGATTTCGCCTTCGTCGCTCTGCATTTTGACCCAGTTGGCGGCGTTAACCAGCTGCTTTGCCAGTTTTTCGTTAAGGATCAGCTCACCCTGCGCGCTCGGGTCCTGCTCAAAACGCAGGGTACATTCGACTTTACCGCGGGTCAGACGGGAGCGAATACGTTCACGCACCACGGGCTCCAGGCTACGGAACTGCTCCGGCAGGCGGAAGTAGGTTTCCAGATATCGTTGGTTTACCGAGCGCAGTTCCCACGCGGCGCTACCCCATTCACCCTTGATTTCACGCCGGGCGTAGGCGGTCATACTGCGGATCATAGACGTTCCTGTTTTTAAAGGAGAGTGGGGTGGATTATAGCTTTCGAGGCCTTATCAGGATAGGAATAAGCGCGCATTATCCGTATAATGCGCAGCCACATTCGTTTCAAGCCGGAGAACATCATGCGTCCAGCAGGCCGTAGCGCTAATCAAGTGCGCCCAGTAACCCTGACCCGTAACTACACAAAACACGCAGAAGGCTCCGTGCTGGTCGAATTTGGTGACACGAAAGTATTGTGCACCGCTTCTATTGATGAAGGCGTGCCGCGCTTTCTGAAAGGCCAGGGCCAGGGGTGGATCACCGCCGAATACGGCATGCTGCCGCGTTCTACCCATACGCGTAACGCGCGTGAAGCCGCAAAAGGTAAGCAGGGCGGACGCACCATGGAAATCCAGCGCCTGATCGCGCGTGCGCTGCGCGCGGCGGTTGACCTGAAAGCGCTGGGTGAGTTCACCATCACTCTGGACTGCGATGTGCTGCAGGCAGACGGCGGCACCCGTACCGCGTCTATCACCGGAGCCTGCGTGGCGCTGGCCGATGCGCTGAATAAGCTGGTCGCGGCCGGTAAGCTGAAAACCAACCCGATGAAAGGAATGGTGGCGGCGGTCTCCGTAGGCATCGTGAATGGCGAAGCGATTTGCGATCTGGAATACGTTGAAGATTCCGCGGCGGAAACCGATATGAACGTGGTGATGACCGAAGATGGCCGCATCATTGAGGTGCAGGGTACGGCGGAAGGCGAGCCGTTCACCCATGAAGAACTCCTCACCCTGCTGGCATTGGCCCGGGGGGGTATCGAATCCATTGTCACGACGCAGAAAGCGGCGTTGCAAAACTAGTTTTTAAGGCGACTGAGAAGTCGCCTTTTTTTTGTCCGTAGAAAAGTAAGATGAGGAGCGAATCCATGAAACCGTATCAGCGCCAGTTTATTGAGTTTGCGCTTAACAAGCAGGTACTTAAGTTTGGCGAGTTTACGCTGAAATCCGGGCGCAAGAGTCCCTATTTCTTCAACGCCGGCCTGTTTAATACCGGGCGCGATCTGGCACTGTTAGGCCGTTTTTATGCCGAAGCGCTGGTGGATTCCGGGATTGATTTTGACCTGCTGTTTGGCCCGGCCTATAAAGGCATCCCTATCGCCACGACCACGGCGGTCGCGCTGGCGGAACATCATGACCGCGATCTGCCTTACTGCTTTAACCGCAAAGAGGCAAAGACCCACGGCGAGGGTGGAAATCTGGTGGGGAGCGCGCTGCAGGGCCGCGTCATGCTGGTGGATGATGTTATTACCGCAGGCACCGCGATTCGGGAATCGATGGAAATTATTCAGGCCAACGGCGCTGAGCTGGCCGGCGTACTGATCTCTCTGGATCGTCAGGAACGCGGACGCGGCGAAATCTCCGCGATTCAGGAAGTTGAGCGCGACTACGGCTGTAAAGTAATTTCCATCGTGACGCTGAAAGACCTGATTAGCTATCTGGAAGAGAAGCCGGAAATGGCTGAACACCTGACTGCCGTTCGCGCCTATCGCGAAGCGTACGGCGTATAAACATCTGCCCGGCAGGCAACGGTCTGTCGGGTCGATTGCTGGCAAAACGGCCAGCCGCGGCGAGAAGAGCGCCTGGGTATCAATGCGGATAATGCCGGGCATTCCTGCGGGAAGAGATGCAGCCCTTCGGGCTGCACAGAGACAGGCGAGAATTATTTCAGCTGGGCGGCGACCAGCGGCCAGCGGGCGTCAAAATCGTCCGTCGGGCGATATTTAAACTCGCTGCGCACAAAGCGCGATAGCATCCCTTCGCAGAATGCCAACAGCTGGCTGGCCAGCAGGGCTTCATCGACGGTATAGCCTTCGCCTTCGCGCATTTTCTTTTCACGCAACACCTGACGCAGCTGAACTTCAATGCGCTCGAACAGCTGATTGATGCGGTCCTGAAGCCGGTCCTGTTCAAACATCAGCGCATGGCCGGTCAGAATTCTTGTCAGCCCAGGATTACGCTCGCCAAACCCAAGAATCAACAGCACAATCAGACGCAGGCGCGCTGAGGTGTCTTTTTCATCTTTTAAAATCAAATTGATGCGCGTAATCAGGCTGTCTTCGATAAATTCAATCAGGCTGTCAAACATGCGGGTCTTGCTCGGGAAGTGCCGATACAGAGCCGCTTCGGATACGCCAACGGACGCCGCCAGTTTCGCTGTGGTAATGCGCTGACTTCCATCGCTGGATTCAAGCATTAGCGCCAGAGATTGAAGTATTTCTTCGCGACGATTCCTTTTCGCAGTTTGTTTTTCTGCCATGTTTTAAAATACCCCTGAAAAAAAGCACTTGTCAGGCAGGCACCCACAAAGCGACCGCAAGCTGTTGCCTGCGGTGATGTTATTGCATTAGTGCGCTTTGCGATGCTGGTTCCACTTCATCCTTCAGGCAGCCCTTTTGCCGGCAGCGCCCCGAAAGAGTTTTGTCTATCGCCGGGCTTATTGACGCCCTGAGTGACCGAAGCCGCCTTCGCCGCGATCGGTGGCGTCAAAATCTTCCACCAGGTTAAATTCTGCCTGCACAACGGGCACAAACACCATTTGCGCGATACGCTCGCCGGGTTCGATGCTGAAGCTCTGCTGGCTGCGGTTCCAGACGGAAACCATCAGCTGGCCCTGATAGTCAGAATCAATCAGACCGACCAGGTTACCCAGTACGACGCCGTGCTTATGGCCCAGTCCGGAGCGCGGCAGAATCACCGCCGCCAGAGAGGGATCGGCAATATGAATCGCCAGGCCGGTTGGCACGAGGGTCGTTGCGCCAGGAGCCAGCTCTACGGCGTCATCGAGACAGGCTCGCAGGTCAAGTCCGGCGGAGCCGGAGGTGGCATAGGTCGGCAGCGGAAATTGCTGACCAACACGCGGGTCCAGAATCTTAACGTCGATTTTTTTCATCATAACGGGTAACGATCTCGTCGAGTAATAATTGGCCCAGGAGTTCCTTGCGCTCAAGTGGTAAGCGCTTATCTCCCTCCTGCCAGAAAAGGTGTAATGCATTGCTGTCGCTATTAAATCCCTGATTTGGCTGAGAAACATCATTGGCGCAAATCAGATCAAGATTTTTGCGGGCTCGCTTTTGCCGTGCGTATTCTTCCACATTATTTGTTTCGGCGGCAAACCCAACGACGTAAGGGCGGTTGGCCTTAAGCGCGGCGACCCCTGCGACGATATCCGGATTTTTAACCATTTTCAGGGTTAATTCATCACCTTGTTTTTTGATTTTTTCTTCGGCGATGGCGACCGCACGGTAGTCAGCGACCGCCGCACAACCAATAAAAATATGCTGCTGAGGCGCGCTGTTTTGCACCGCGGCTTCCATTTCCAGCGCGGTGGTGACATCAATTCTGTGTACAAACGGCGGCGTAGGCAGCGAAACCGGGCCGCTCACCAGCGTGACGTTCGCCCCGCGGCGTGCGGCGGCGGCGGCAATCGCGAAGCCCATCTTACCAGAACTGTGATTGGTGATATAACGCACCGGATCCAGCGGCTCGCGGGTGGGGCCCGCGGTAATCATGATGTTCAGATGTTGCAAATCTTTGACAGGCGAGAAATGCTGCGCGGCCATATCCACAATGGTCAGCGGGTCCAGCATCCGCCCCGGGCCAACATCGCCGCAGGCCTGGCTGCCGCTGTCCGGGCCCCAGACCAGCAGACCGCGGGCGGCAATGACGTCCAGATTATGCTGGGTGGCGGCGGCGCGATACATCTGCTGATTCATGGCGGGCACGACGGCGACCGGCGACGGCGTCGCGAGACAAATCGTCGAAACGAGATCGTTGGCCATCCCTGCCGCGACGCGAGCGATTAGGTCGGCGGTGGCGGGGGCAAGAATGACCAGGTCGGCCCATTTCCCCAGCTCAATATGGCCCATCGCCGCTTCGGCGGCCGGGTCGAGCAGGCTGTCGGAAACCGGATAACCGGATACCGCCTGTAGACTTAATGGCGTAATGAAGGCTTTTGCGGCTTCCGTCATGGCGACGCGGACATCCGCGCCGCGGTCACGCAGGCGGCGCACCAGTTCCGGCGTTTTATAGGCAGCAATGCCGCCGCTCACGCCAAGAACGATCTTTTTACCAGCCAGACTCATCATGATTTTTTCCTGTTGCGGTACACCAGAATTCGCGCATCTTATCACAATCCTGACGGCATCGTGTGCCTCGCGCAGATACACTTTGCGAGGCGCTACGCAGGGATAAAACTTGCGTCTCGGCGGCGCAAAAAGGCTGTGCCAGGATAGCGCGCAGTGGGAAGGAGATGCCGCGATGGAAATACAAGAATCCCTGATGCCGAGGGAAAAGATGCAGCGCTACGGTATCGAAGTTTTGTCGGATATTGAGCTGTTGGCGCTATTTTTACGTACCGGTACCCGCACGCAGGACGTGATGACATTTTCGCGGGAGCTGCTACAGCGTTTTGGCTCGCTTTACGGTCTGCTATCGGCGGAGGAGTCGCAGTTTGCTGAGGTGGAAGGCATTGGTCTGGCGAAATATGCGCAGCTAAAAGGGATTGCTGAACTGGCGCGACGCTATTTTAGCCTGCGAATGACGGAAGAACCCTCTCTGGTTACCCCGTCGATGACGCGGGAATTTCTGCAAAGCCAGCTGGCCGACGAAGAGCGTGAGATCTTCATGGTGATCTTTTTAGATAATCAGAACCGGGTATTGAAACATAGCCGCCTTTTTTCTGGTACTCTTAGCCACGTTGAGGTGCATCCGCGAGAAATCGTACGCGAAGCCATCAAAGTGAACGCCGCCGCGGTGATCCTGGCACATAATCATCCATCCGGTAGTCCTGAGCCGAGCAAGGCCGACAGGTTGATTACCGAAAGAGTGATAAAATGTTGTCGATTCATGGATATACGTGTGCTGGATCACCTTGTTATTGGCCGCGGAGCGTACGTATCTTTTGCTGAACGCGGCTGGATTTAGCCCCGATCGCGCGATCCATCGGGATCTTTGTCTGTTCGGGACTTGAGCACATCGCCGAGTCAGCGTATACTACGCCACCTTTGAGAATCTCGGGTTTGGCATTTGGGCCTGGCAATCGAGAGTTCGCTTAGAACTGCGATGACCGGGCTGTAAAGCCTGACGAGGCGCCAATACCCCATACGAAGCTCGAGCTAATTTGATTTTTGGAGAATAGACATGTCCCGAGTCTGCCAAGTTACTGGCAAGCGTCCGGTGACCGGTAACAACCGTTCCCACGCACTGAACGCGACTAAACGCCGTTTCCTGCCGAACCTGCACTCTCACCGTTTCTGGGTTGAGAGCGAGAAGCGTTTTGTCACCCTGCGCGTATCTGCTAAAGGTATGCGTGTTATTGATAAGAAAGGCATCGATACAGTTCTGTCCGAACTGCGTGCCCGTGGCGAAAAGTACTAAGTACTTAGAGGAAATAAGTCATGGCTAAAGGTATTCGTGAGAAAATCAAGCTGGTTTCTTCTGCTGGTACTGGTCACTTCTATACCACCACGAAGAACAAACGTACTAAGCCGGAAAAACTGGAACTGAAAAAGTTCGATCCAGTTGTCCGTCAGCACGTTTTATACAAAGAAGCTAAAATCAAATAATTTTAGATTCCTTGTAAAGAAAAACCCCGCCTCGGCGGGGTTTTTTGTTATCAAGACTACGCTACCGTCTACACCGTTGGCGCTGGCGAACGTTTACCCCCTGCGCCAGGCGGAAGAGCATGCTGAACAATAATTGCCCTGAACCTCGTCGCTGAACGCGGTAAGATAGTGCATCCTGCCGTTTTTGTTCGAGAAAAGAATGCCTGAATTACCTGAAGTAGAAACCAGCCGCCGCGGCATTGAGCCGCACCTGGTGGGAGCCACCATCCTGCACGCCGTTGTGCGCAACGGGCGCCTGCGTTGGCCGGTCTCCGAAGAGATCTATCGTCTGAGCGACGTTCCGGTGTTCAGCGTACGCCGCCGCGCTAAATATCTGCTGCTGGAACTGCCCGACGGCTGGATTATCGTCCACCTTGGGATGTCGGGAAGCCTGCGTATCCTGAGCGAAGAGCTGCCCGCGGAAAAACACGATCACGTGGACCTGGTGATGAGTAACGGCAAGGTGCTGCGCTATACCGACCCGCGTCGTTTTGGCGCCTGGCTGTGGACCAAAGCGCTGGAAGGGCATCCGGTGCTGGCGCATCTGGGGCCGGAGCCGCTGAGCGATGAGTTCAACGCCGATTATCTGCAGGCGAAGTGCGCGAAGAAAAAAACCGCGATTAAGCCCTGGCTAATGGATAATAAGCTGGTGGTCGGGGTGGGCAATATCTACGCCAGCGAATCGCTCTTTTCGGCGGGCATTCACCCCGACAGGCTGGCCTCTTCACTGTCGCGCGAGGAGTGCGAGCAGCTGGTGAAAGTGATTAAGCTGGTCCTGCTGCGCTCTATCGAACAGGGTGGGACGACGCTGAAAGATTTCCTGCAAAGCGACGGTAAACCGGGCTACTTTGCCCAGGAGCTGCAGGTGTATGGCCGCAAGGGCGAGCCGTGCCGCATTTGCGGGACGCTGGTTATCGGCAGTAAACACGCCCAGCGGGCGACGTTTTATTGTCGCCAGTGCCAGAAGTAAAGTGCGGGGGTTGCCGTGAACCCGGCTTGCGCTGCGCTTAGCCGGGCTACAGGGCTGCGCTTGGTCCGGTAGCCCGGACAGATGCGCAGCATCGCCTCCGGGAAGAGCCCCGATGGCGCAGGATTACAGCTTCTTCAGCAGCGCCTGGTGAACGTTTGCCGGCAGAAAGTGAGAGACGTCGCCCTGGTGGCGCGCCACTTCTTTCACCAGCGAAGAGGAGATAAACGACCACTCTTTGCACGGCATCAGAAACACGCTCTCCAGCGTCGGCATCAAATGACGGTTCATATGCGCCAGCTGCATCTCATATTCAAAATCCGCCACCGCCCGCAGGCCGCGAATTAAAATGTTCGCCTGCTGTGCGCGGGCAAAATTGGCCATTAAATCGCTGAAGCCAATAACCTCAACGTTGACCAGATGCGCCGTTGCCTGGGTGGCCAGCGCGATGCGCTCGTCGAGAGTGAACATCGGCTTTTTGCTCGGGCTGGCGGCGATAGCCAGCAGCACCTTATCGAACATGCTGGCCGCGCGGGTGACGATATCGATATGGCCGTTGGTGATAGGGTCGAAGGTTCCCGGATAGATCGCTTTTGTGCTCATAATCACACTTTCTCCGAGTAGCCGCGGCTCAGGGCCCACAGCTCGGTGTATTTATTAAACGTGTATTGCGCGTTGACCACCGCCAGCAGCCAACCTTGTTTCCCATCCAGAATGCCCCCGCGCAGCAGCAGCGTTTTCACAAAGGCGCCCAGCGTATGGCCGAAGATAGCGGCCAGCGAGGTCTTTTTGCCTCTCTGATGGCGCTCCTGCGCCCAGGCGGCGGCGTAGGCCAGCTGCTTTTGCTGAAAGCCGGAGAAATCACGGCAGGTCAGATGCAGCAGGTCGCCCGCGAGTTCGATAACCCGCGCGCCCTGGGCGTCGAGAGATTCGTGGACCAGATTATCGTTATAGCGGTAACGGTCGCGTTCGTACAGGCGCATCACGCGGTCGGGGTACCAGCCGCTGTGGCGCATAAAGCGGCCAAGGAAATAGTTGCGCCGGGCGATGCTGTATATCGCGCCGGTTTGCGGCGCGGCCAGCACGCTGCGGATAGACTGCGCAAGCTCCGGAGTGACGCGCTCGTCGGTATCGATCATCAGCACGTAGTCGCCGGTGGCGTAGGCCTGAGCGCGCTGGCGCTGAATACCGTAGCCCTGCCAGTCGCGATTGACATGCACCTGAACGCCCTGGCTACGGGCGAGTTCGACGGTGTTGTCGCTGCTGCCGGAATCCAGCAGCACTATCTCATCGGCCCAGCTTACCGACGCCAGACAATCAGGCAGCAGATCCGCCGCGTTTTTGGCGATCATCACGACCGAGAGTCGAGGCGACATTAGTGGCTCCGCTGCGGCAGATAGGGTTGCAATAACTGTAGCAGACGGGAGAGCGCGCCCTGGTTTTGGTGCAGAACTTCCACCGCATGGCGACCGTACCACAGACGGTAATCTTCATCGGTCAGCAGGTTAGACACCTGCGTTACCAGCGAGTCGGCGTCGGTGACGGTAATCAGTCCATCGTCCTGCTGCAGCTTGGCGCAGATATCTTTGAAGTTGAACGTGTGCGGACCCATCAGTACCGGTATCGCATGGGCGGCGGGCTCCAGCGGGTTATGGCCGCCGCGCTCCACCAGGCTACCGCCGACAAACGCGAGGTCGGCAATACCGTACAGCAGCATCAGCTCGCCCATGGTATCGCCAATCACCACCTGGGTACTGTTAGACGGGATTTCGCCGGTGCTGCGCAGGGTGTAGCTCATTCCCGCTTTCTGCACCATCTCGCGGGCGTCGCCGAAGCGCTCCGGATGGCGAGGGACAAGGATCAGCAGCAGGTTGGGGAAACGCTCCAGCAGCTGCTTATGCGCCTGAAGAATAATTTGTTCTTCGCCGTCGTGGGTGCTGGTGGCAATCCATACCTGGCGGTGCGGCGCCCACTGGCGGCGCAGGGTGATGGCGCGAGCCGCCAGCTCCGGCGTGACCGAAATATCAAACTTCAGGCTGCCGGTGACCGCCAGCTGATTGCGTTTCAGGCCAAGAGCGATAAAGCGGCTGGCGTCTTCTTCATTCTGCGCGGCGATAAGGGTAATGCGGCTCAGCAGCCGACGCATAAATTTCCCCAGTTTGGCATAGCCTTTCGCCGAGCGTTCGGAGAGGCGGGCGTTGGCGATTACCAGCGGGATTTTACGCTTGTGCAGCGTGGCGACCATGTTCGGCCACAGTTCGGTTTCCATGACGATAACCAGCTTCGGCTGAACGGTATTGAAGAAACGGTTCATCGCGCCGGGCAGATCGTAAGGCAGATAGACGTGATGCACGTCTTTGCCGAAAGCGGACATGGCGCGTTCAGAGCCGGTTGGCGTCATGGTGGTGACGGTGATCGGCAGATAGGGGTAACGGTGGCGTAGCGCGCGCACCAGCGGAATCGCCGCCAGCGTTTCACCTACGGAAACGGAATGCAGCAGGATGCCACCCGGTTCTACCTTGTTCTGGCAGAAGCCATAACGTTCCTTCCAGCGTTTACGATAGGCAGGGGCCTTACGGCTGCGTAACAGCAGTCGCAGCCACACCAGCGGCTGAATGAGGTAAAGTAGGGCGGTATAAAGCAATTCCAAGCGATTTATCCGTATTTATGTTTTTGCGGGCAAATTCTAAGCATTTAACCCGCGTAAAGCTATCTCTTTGGCGGAAACTAAGGGATTCAGTATTAAGCCGCGTCGCGATAGCGCTTGATGCGCAGATAGCGGCGTCCAAGACGCCAGCGTAGACGGAACGTACGGGCGTTTTTCCAGATCAGGCGCCAGATACCGCGGTCAAAGAACTCTTTAATGATAATATGCTTTTTTGACTCATCTTTCATGCTATCGAAGGTATGAATAATTCCCAGCCCCTCTTTGGCGATCTGCCAGCGGCAGGCGGAAATATCGCGAACCTTGTCCGGATAACGCTGGTTGATGGCGTCCAGCATCTCAAGAATCTTCATATAGTGGCGCGCTGAACGCATCAGCGTGTCGTCGTTGTCCGGCTTATGCGACACCGATTCCGAGTGAATATAGTAATCGTAGAACTGCTCGCTGGTGTACTGCACGCGTTCTGCCGCCAGCAGCACTTCGGTGGTCCAGGGAATATCCTGATGGCGCAGGCCAGGCTCAAAGTGGAAGCGGTGGCTGGCGATAAACTCCCGGCGGTAGATATTCAGCCAGGTGACATGCAGGAACTTACGAGAATCCAGCGCCTGCTTTAACCAGACGTGGCCGGGCAAAACGCCGGTCGACTGCAGCCGGTCCAGCGGAAAAATAGGATGGATATCTTTTTTCGTCTCGTAGACGTAGCGGCCGTTGCAGGTGGCGACGTCTAGATTGCCCTTTTCCGCCATCTCCAGAAGCGTACGGTACATGCCCGGGTAAAGCTTATCGTCGATATCCGGGAAGGTCAGGTACTTACCCGTCGCCGCGGCGAGGCCGGTATTGCGCGCCACCGACACGCCCTGGTTTTCCTGCTCCAGCACGAGCACGTTTTGCAGGCGGTCTTTCCACTGGTCGATAACCGCAAGGCTGTCGTCCGTCGACCCGTCGTTCACCAGGATCAGTTCATAGCTTTCCAGCTGCTGTTGCTCAAGGCACTCAAAGAATTGCGCAAGGAATTTTTCGCCGTTATAGACGGCGGCTACGATGCTTAGTAAAGGCGTTTGACTCATAACTCATTCGATCCTGGTTGAATAACGGCGTCAGGCGCTGCGCAGCTGACGATACTGCTGACAAATCGATGCCACGCTGAACTTCTCCAGCGCCGCTGCGTCGATGGCCGGCGGGCTATGGTAAATGCTTTGCATCGTCTGAGCCAGCGCCGGGCTGTTGAGATCCGCCAGGCCACGCGACAGCTCGCCGGTGAGGATCTCGGTCACGCCGCCCGGGCAGCGGGTGCTGGCGACCGGCGTATCCAGCAGCAGCGCCTCAACCACCACGTTGCCAAAGCCTTCGCTATCGGAGCTGAGGACCAGCATCCGCGCGCCTTTAATCCACGGCAGCGGGTTTTTCTGGAAGCCCTTAAACAGGACGCGATCGGCAACCTGTAGCTGCTGCGCCAGCTGGCGCAGGCGCTGTTCTTGTTCCGGTTTTCCCTGCCCCAGCAGCACCAGCGGCGCATCGATACCGCTTTGCGCATACGCCTCAATCAGGCGGTCGTGGCGTTTACCGGGATGAAAGCGGCCCACGTGGATAATATAGTCGCCGTCGGGGCGCTGGCTGGGCTCTTCAGCCGCGGCGCGCAGAGCGGGGATATCAAACGGGTTATAGATGGTTTTAAGCTGGGCCGGGCGAATGGCGAACTGCTCGACCAGGTCTTGACCTACCGCATCGGAGACGGCGACGACGTTACGTCCCTGGTAAACGCGCCCGATTTTCTGCTGTTTCAGCCAGCGGTCAAAACCGCTGCGGTGTCCGAGATAGGACGCGGAGAACACGCCGTGCAGGCAAAACCAGACGTTGCGTCCGTTCAGCAGGCGGCTGCGGGAGACAATGCGGTCGGTTTTATGCAGATTCGAGAGCACCAGATCGAAACGGCCCTGCCGTTCTGCTTTCTCAATTGCCGCATCAAGCTGGCGCGCGCGCCGGGACAGCTCCGTCAGCTTGCGCCACGGCTTGCGGCAGCGATCGGCGATGACCTGATAATCCAGCCCTTCCGGCAGCGGATAATCGCAGACGTCGCGCAGGGAAAAAAGCGATACCTGTTCACCCTGGCTGAGAAAATGCGCTGCCAGCGTCAGCACGACTTTTTCCGCGCCGCCGCCGGGCAGGCCGTCGATAACAAACAGTATGCGCATCGTTATTTCACCAAATCCTGATAGAGGGAGAGCAGCTGCGCCGAGAGACGTTCGCTGGTGCAGGTCATGATGCGCTCGCGGGCGCGTTCGCCTTGCGCAGAGCCTAACGCCCGGGCGGGCAGGGCGATAACCGACTCCTGCAGGGCCGGGATATCCAGCGCATCGCAAACGTAGCCATTGCTGCCCTGAACAATAAACTCCGCGCCGCCGCAGCCGGTAGTCGTAATCACCGGCAGGCCGCAGGCCATCGCTTCGAGAATGACGTTGGGAAACGGATCGTACAGCGTCGGCAGCAGCAGGCCGTCGGCCATCTGATAGAACGGCAGGGTTTCCGATTGCATGCCGAAGAAGCGCACCCGCTCCTCGCAGTTCAGCGTTTTCGCCAGCTGCTGATAGCGGCCCTGCTCTTTATCTTTGCCCACCACCAGCAGGTAGCGGTTGGTCGGCGCGATGGCGCGGATCGCCGCATCCAGTCCCTTGCGCTCAAAGCCGGAGCCGACGTAGATCAGGCAGGTCGCCTGGCGCGGCAGATTCCATTTGGCGCGCAGCGCGACAAAGGCTTCTTCCGTCGGCGGCAGAAAACGCTGGTTATCGATAGCGTTATAGATAACGTGGATTTTTTCCGCCGGCAGGCCGAAGTCTTCAATAATCTCGCGTTTAATCATCTCCGCGTTGCAGATAACGCCGCGCAGGTGCGCGTCCTGGTACATGTCGCGCTCGGCCTGCATCACATAGCGATGGTAGCGGTCGGCAAACAGCAGGCGGCTTTTCCAGCCGGGCAAAATGCGCGAGCGCTGCTGCAGCCAGCGGCGGTGCACGCCGTCTCCGGCGCGGTACAGGTCGCAGCCGGGGATACGCTCGTGGCTTTGCACCAGATCGAAGGCTTCGCGCTGCCATAGCTGGCGGGCGGCGTCGGCAAATCCTCGCTCGCGGCTGATCCGCCCCCATTTGCGCGGATTGCAGATGTGGATGTTCCACTCGGGCTTCACCGGCCCCTGCCATTCGCGGGTGATGACGTTCAGTTCAAGATCGCTGTCGTCGAGGGCTTCCAGCGCGCGGGAGACAAAGCGCTCCGCGCCGCCGTCCGGGCGATACTTCTGGCGTACCAGAGCCAGCCTGAATTTACTCATGCCAGTACCTTTTTCGCCGCCGCGATAACCGCGTCGGTGGGGATTAAATCGAGAAAGCGTTCGTTGGTGTTGGTATCAATGTCGTCAGGATCGGGAATCGATCCGAAATCACCCGCCCAAATCACCTCGCCCTGCGCCTGCCATGGACGCCAGAAGGTGAGCTTGGAGGGGCCGAATAGCGCCACCAGCGGCGTACCGAGCGCGGCGGCCATATGCATCGGCACGGAGTCGACGCCGATAAACAGGCGGGCATGGTCGATGACGGACGCCAGCTGGCGCAGGGTGAGCAGCCCGGCGAGGGAGTGCAGGCGAGCATTGGGGCAGCCCGCCATAATGGTGTCGATCATCTGCTTCTCTCTGGCGTCAGGGCCGGAGGTCAGCACGACCGGGTAGCCTGCTTCAGAAAGCGCGTTTATCAGGGCGCTCATCCGCCCTTCGCGCCAGCACTTAAAGAACCAGCGGGAGGTTGGCTGAATGACGATATAGTTATCCTGAAATCCTGCCGGCAGCAGCGCGCGGCTGGCGCGCCAGTCCTGCTCGCTGTAGCCCATCGTCGCCGGCGCGTCAGCAATATCCAGCCCAAGCGGCGCCAGAATCGACAGATTCTGCTGCACGGTATGCAGCTGGTTATGCCGCTCGGTTGAGGCGAGGGCGGTATGGCAAAAACGCCAGGCCGGGTGGCGACGCTTCGGAAAGTCAAAGCCGATACGGATGGCAGCCCCGGTCAGTTTGGTGATGATCGCGCTGGGCCACTGATCGGCAAGATTGAGCACCATATCGTAGCGCTGCTGGCGGAGCGTGCGAATCAGCCGCCACTCCATCTTCAGCTGATGGCCGGCGCCCTGTTTTTTCCAGCGCCGGTCAATGCCGTAAATGTGGCGGATATCGGTATTCGCTGCGAGCATATCCCGGGTTTCTTCATAAAGCAGCACATCCACGCAGGCGGCGGGATATTGCTGCTTAAGCGCGTGAATAAGCGGCGTTATCAATAACATATCGCCATGATGGCGAAGCTTAATAACCAGGATTCGCGCCGGGTTCACGCGGCCGGAAGTGCGGGTTTCAGGCGTCATTCTCTATTCTTCATTCAGGGGCAGGGCTCCGATTCTAGGGGATCAGATAGATTGAGAGAAGCCTTGTCTTGCTCTACCATGACCCGATACGTATGGCCTGAGGACGTTTTCGTGCACAAACCCGCATTTCTCATCACGATTGATACAGAGGGTGATAACCTCTGGCAAAAACATGACAGCATCACCACCGAGAATGCGCGCTATCTACCGCGTTTTCAGCAGCTTTGCGAAAAGTATGGTTTTAAACCGGTCTGGTTGACCAACTATGAAATGGCCATCGACCCGGTTTATATCGAATTTGCCAAAGATGCGATCGCCCGGGGAACCGCGGAAATCGGTATGCATCTCCACGCGTGGAACAGCCCGCCGACCGATCCGCTCACCGATGACGACTGGCGACATAAACCGTATTTGATCGAGTACAGCGATGCGGCGATGCGGGCAAAAGTCGACTATATGACCCGTCTGCTGGAGGATACCTTCCAGACCAAAATGGTCAGCCATCGCGCCGGGCGCTGGGCGTTTGACGAGCGCTACGCGCGTCTGCTGGTGGAGTATGGCTATCTGGTGGATTGCTCGGTTACCCCGAGGGTGAACTGGAAGACGGCGAAAGGCGCGCCGCAGGGCGACGGCGGTACCGATTACCGTGATTTCCCGCAGCACGCCTATTTTCTTGACGAGAATGATATCCGTCGTGAAGGGCAATCATCGCTGCTGGAAGTGCCGATGAGCATTCAGTACAAGCATTCCGCGTGGATGAATAGCCTGAAGCAGGGCTACGATCGCCTGCGCGGCAAAGTACGCTCGCCGTCGGTACACTGGCTGCGTCCGATGGGCGGCAACGTTGAGACGATGAAAAAAGTGGTCGAACAAACGTTGACTCAGGGTAATGACTACGTCGAATATATGCTCCACTCTTCAGAGTACATGCCCGGCGGCAGCCCAACGTTTAAAAACGAGCAGGATATCGAGCGCTTATATGCCGATCTGGACGCTTTTTTCAGCTGGCTGGCGCCGCAGGTGAAGGGAATGACGTTGGCGGAGTACTACCAACAGAAACTCACACAGCGATAAAAGATCACAACCAGGTACCGTATGCGTATCGTGAAGCAGTTTACGCGGAAGAAAAATGCCTTCTTCCGCGAAATTAAGTTTAATTTAATTAACTATCGTTACAGAAATAAAAGCGCACGCCAGCCCTTTAATTCCGCGAAGATTCAGCATGTTTTATTATTGCGCCTGGATGACAAAGTTGGGGATATGGTCGTAACGACCGGCTGCGCAAAGCTTTTAGCTGACCGGGGCTATAAGGTTTCGGTTCTTACCGGGCCGGTTTGTAAGCAGATGCTTGCCGGTGCGGATTTTCTTGAGCAGGTTTATTTATATCAGCCGCGGATGCCGTTAAACGCACTGCGTGCGGCAGGATTTGACGCGGTCGTTGATTTTGATGACGTGAAAACCTACGAGCGTTTTAAACTGCTGGCTGATTTACGCCCTGGCTGCGTTATCGGTTTTAATAAACAAGAATATAAGCTTTACGATCACTCTATCCCTTTTCTGGATAGCAGCAGCCATATTTCCGCGCGCTATAAAGCCGTCGCCAGGCTATTTGGCATAGAACACCCTCATTACCACTATCATCTGCCCGGCGATGCTTTTGAGCGGGAAAGAGTCAAAACACTGCTGGCTCAGCACAAGGGGAGTCAGCTCTGTATTGCCATAAACCCGTTTACCGCCTCAACGGATAAAGACTTTTGCCGTCATCAGGTTTCTGCTCTGATTGAACGCTTATATACGCTCCCTTATAAAATCAGCGTCGTGATGGTCGGGCATAGCGAGAAAATTCGTCAGCTTAATCTGGAAACGGCGCTGCATCTGCCAGATAGCAATATTAATTCAGCGGTTGAGATTGTTCGCCACTGCGATCTGGTGATTACGGCGGATACCGCCATCGTGCATATTGCTCGCGCGTTCGACAAGCCCATGGTGGCGGTTTACAACAAACGTAAACTCAAAGATACCGGTTTGCCGGGCTATACCATTTGGGCGCCTGGTTATGACAAGGCCAGACAAATTGTCTGCGAAGAGACTAACGTCGCCGACATGACCATTGACGCGGTCTGGCCGGCGATCAAAGCGCAGGCGGATGCCCTGATCGCCGCTCGCCAGCAGGCATAAAAAAGGGCCCGCTGCGGGCCCTTCTCTTAGCGTTTCGCCTTCAGGCTGCCGCTCAGCGCGATGCCCAGCGGCAGCCAAAACAGCGGCCAGCTTTCGCGAGGGTTGCTGATGATAAACATGCCCTGCGAGGCCATAAAAATCAGCGCATAGATAAAAATCGCCAGCCCGTAGCGGCCATCCTGCTGTTTACGCCATGCCTGCCATAACCCTCCGGCAATGACCGCCAGCAGCAGCGCCAGGCCGATTATGCCGCCTTTCAACAGTGCGCCAAGATAGACGCTGTGGGTGGTAGTGATATGCTCGCCGCTGTAGTTGGTAAAGTTCAGCTCGTAGTCAAAACCCCGACCCAGCCACGGCTGGCTGGCCACTTCCTGGAGCGTATGGTGCCAGATACTCAAGCGCAATCCGCTTTGGGTGCCCAGCTCTTCAAAGCGCGCCAGCAGCAGGTCTCCCGTTGGCGTAAAGAAGAAAAGCGCGCCCAGAACCAACGCTAACGCGGCGACAATCAGAAGGTTGCGGCGGGTAAAGACGTGCAGGTGCAGGGTGCAAACAAACGCCACCAGCAGCGCGATAATCGGGCCGCGGCTTTGGGTCAGAAACAGCATCACCAGCATGATGGCCATCGGCACATACAGCAGGTGGCTGCCTTTCTCCTTCAGCAGCATCGCGCAAATAAGGATACCGATACCGCAATAGCCCGCCAGGTCGATCACGTTGGTCGGGCCGGGATTCTCTGGCGAAACCAGGCGTTCCTTGAGGACCAGCGTGAAGTCGATCGCCATCGTCCAGACGGAGAGCACTGTGATCCCGGCCACGACGCTCAGCAGCGCCAGATGTCGGGTCCGGGGATGGCCAAGTAGCGTTGTCAGCAGCAGAAGATAGAAAATTAAATAGGTGCCGTGGGTCAGAGGGGAATCGATATGCTGCGGCGTCTGCCCCCAAATATTGCTCAGCGCATAGTACACGCAGAATACCACCAGCAGGCTATAAACCGGCCACCGCTGGCGGATGCTTTCCGCTATTGCCTGACGATTGTCTTTGTTAAGCAGTGAAAGCAAAAAGAGCAAAATAGATAAATGAAGGAGGTTATTTGTCCGGGTTGATACGCAGAAAATAGCGCTAAAAAACAGAAACAAAGTGAAGAAAACGGTGTAGCCCTGTCTGGCGTAATTACTTATTTTTAAAGTACTCATCAAAAGAAACCTTTTCGAAAATCGTTTCCGGAACCGCGCTTTCTAACGAGAAGTTGACGACCCGAATATGGTTTTGTTGCAGCACGTTGGCAGCGTGCGAAAAGGACGGCATGACCAGGTCATCCACCTTATTTGCCAGCCAGGAGGGGAGTTTATCCTGTTCCGTTTCGTAGAATCGCGGCTGGTTGAAATTACTCATATCCAGCCCGCTTATCAGAATGGTTTTAAATCCCAGCCACATCAGAATTTGCAGTGCCCAGTAGACCACGGTTCCGGCATCGAAAATGCCGTGACGAATGTCGGTGCTAAAGCAAATATCCTGCCTTTGCGGATGAAAGCGTAGCGCGGGGACGCCGCGCCAGGCCTGCTGTATCGCATTTTTGGCGACTTTAGGCTGATAAATTTTATAACAGGCGTCTTCAATTAATGCCAAACGACAGCGAAGCTCTGCGCCGTGGCGGTCGAGGATTTTGGCGATACCGTGCATGGTGGTGAAGAGCACAATGTCAGCCTGGCTAATCACCGAACGGATCACGTCCGGTTTTTTATCGTAAAACTCCATATCCACGATGGTATAGAGCGAAAATTTAATTTTATCAGAGAGATGCCAGGCGCCGTTCACCCCCATCACCGGAATACTTTTCGGCAGCAGCGTAAAATCGATGCGGCGCGTAGAGGGGCCGGTGGCGGTCAGCAGCACCTCGCCCTGAGCGCTATCCTTCAGTTCGCTGAGATTGACCAGCGGAACCGCTTTTCCTTTGTATTTCAGGGTGCGGATTTCGCCGCTCGCCGCGCGCGTGATATGGGTAAACGGCCAGAGATTTTCGTTATGGCGAAAGGCGCGTCGATGCGTGTAGCGATAGATCTGCTTAAATAATGAACCCATTAAGCCAGTTCCTGAGATTTCAACAGTTGCCGAACCCGGGACGCGGGAATATCGCCCGTGCTGCTGCCGCTTTCCGGGCGCACCACGTGCTGATTTTTACCGTAGCCGCCAATTAGCCCCGGATCGGTCGGGCCGTATAGCGTGAAGTTCGGTTTATCGAGCGCGGCGGTGAGGTGGCTCAGCCCCGTGTCGACGGAAACGACCCCGCGCGCGCCGGCCAGCACCTGGGCTACCTGCTCCAGGCTCATGCGCGGCAGGACGTCGACAAAATCGTGCCCTTCCGCCAGGCGTCCGGCCCGCGCCTCTTCATGGGGGGCGCCCCACGGCAGTTTGATGCGTATGCCGCTGTCGGCAAGCAGGGCGATAAGCGCCCGCCAGTTCTCTTCCGGCCAGTGTTTATCATCGCGCGTCGTGGCGTGAAGGAACACCAGATACGGCGCAGCGGACGGGTCAGCCTGACGCAAAAAATGGCGGGCGATCGCGTAGTCGCCCTGGGTTTCCGGCTTCGCGTAGCCGAGGCTTTTCGCAAACAGCTCGCGGGTGCGCTCAACGGCGTGCTGCTGTTTAGCGATATGGTGACGCCGGTTGTAAAACAGGCTCGCCAGCGGCTCGCGGGCGGTCTGCCAGTCCATACCGTGCTTCACGCCGCGGGCCAGTCGGGTGACCAGCGCGGCGCTCTTCACCAGCCCCTGGGCATCGATGATAGCGTCGTACTTTTCCGCGCGCACGGCCTCGCGGAACGCCTTGCGCTCGGCTTTGATCGGCGCGGAAAACCACGCCTTACGCCAGCGGCGAATCGCCACCGGGATGACCCGGTCGACGCTCTCATGCCAGGAAGGGATCTGCGCGAAGCCTTCTTCAACCACCCAGTCGAAACGAATGCCGGGAAAGGCCAGCGCGGCGTCGCTCAGCGCGGGCAGCGTGTGCAGCACGTCGCCCATGGACGAGGTTTTTACGATCAGTACCCGCATCCGTCAGGCTTCCTCTTGTTCCGTTTTTTCCAGCAGCAGGTCGTTTAATTCTTCCAGTACGCGCTGCGGCGTAATGTCGATCAAACTCTGATGATAGCCTTCGGCGGCGTCGCCTTTACGCACTTTGTGGTAGCCGCTGATCAGGCGGATCACGCGCGCTTTGTGCGACAGCGGTGGAGTGAAGTCCGGGCTGCTGGGCCCGTAGAGCGCCACCAGCGGACGGTCCAGCGCCGCGGCGACGTGCATCAGGCCGGAATCGTTGCTGACTACCGCTTTACAGGCGGCGATCAGAATAACGGCCTGCTCAAGCTGGGTTTCGCCGGCCAGATTGCGGCACCATGCCTGCTGTTCGGTCGTGAGCGTGGCGAGGATTTCATTGCCCGCTTCGTGGTCTTTCGCGGAGCCAAACAGTACGATCTGAAAGCCTTCGTCGATCAGCTGTTTCGCCAGCTCGGCGTAGTGATAGTGCGGCCAGCGTTTTGCCGGGCCGAACTCTGCGCCGGGGCAGAAGCCGATAATCGGGCGCTCGGCTGAGAGATTAAAAGCGCTGCAGGCCTGCGATTTTTCGCCTTCATGCACCTGCAGCTGCGGCCAGAGAAGCGGCTGCGGCAGATCTTTCGCGCAGCGCATCACGCCTTTGTCGTATGCGAGACCGACGTAGCGTTCGACCATCAGCGGCCAGGCGTCTTTATCCAGCTTACGGGCGTCGTTCAGCAGGCCGTAGCGCATTTCGCCGAGCCAGCCTGTGCGATGCGGTATTCCCGCAAAGAACGGCACGAGGGCCGATTTAAACGAGTTGGGCAGCACGAAAGCGCGATCGTAGCGACGTTCGCGCAGGCTGTGCCCAAGCTTACGCCGTTCACCGATTTCCAGCGCGCCGTGGCCGAGCGGCATCGGGATCGCTTCGTTGACTTCCGGCATGCGCGATAGCAGCGGACGGCACCATGCGGGCGCCATCACGTCGATTATCGCCTGGGGATAGCGCGCCCTGAGCGTACGGTAAAGACTTTGCGACATCATCATGTCGCCCACCCATGACGGGCCAACCACCAATATTTTCATTCATTCCATCCTTCAAGCTGTCTCTGCGTTGGCTGCCTGCGTTCCCTCCGGTCACTGATTTTAGTCAGCTCCCGGAGAATCACTGAGTTGCCGCCTTGATACCGCTCGAATGATTTTATGAATTCGCATGATTGTCGCGATTGAGCCAGGCCATATATTCCGTTACGCCTTCGGCAACGGTCTTAAACGGTTTATCGTAGCCCGCTGCGCGCAGGTTAGTCAGATCCGCTTGGGTAAACGCCTGATAGCGGCCTTTGAGTTTATCCGGGAACGGAATGTACTCGATGCTGCCTTTCTGGTGATAAGCCAGCGTTGCGTCTGCAACGGCCTGGAAAGACTCCGCGCGCCCGGTGCCGAGGTTGAAGATGCCGGAAACGCCGTTTTCCCAGAACCACAGGTTCACCGCCGCGACGTCGCCGACGTAGACGAAGTCGCGCTTGAAGCCGTCGCTGCCTTCGAACAGTTTCGGACTTTCGCCATTATTCAACTGGGTGTTCAGATGGAAAGCGACGCTGGCCATGCTGCCTTTATGGCCTTCGCGCGGCCCGTAGACGTTGAAATAGCGGAAGCCGACAATCTGCGAGTTCGCTTCCGGCAGGATCTGACGGACGTATTCATCAAACAGAAACTTGGAGTAGCCGTAAACGTTGAGCGGCTGCTCGTATTCGCGGGATTCAATAAAGTCGCTGGTGCGGCCGCCGTAGGTCGCTGCGGAAGAGGCGTACAGGAACGGGATTTCACGCTCCAGACAGTAGTGCAGTACCTCTTTGGAATACTGATAGTTGTTATCCATCATGTACTTGCCGTCCCACTCCGTGGTGGAAGAGCAGGCGCCTTCATGGAAAATAGCGTCGATATCGCCAAACTCTTCGCCCGCCATAATCTGGATCAGAAAGTCTTCTTTATCCATGTAGTCGGCAATGTTCAAATCCACCAGATTGATGAATTTGGTCCCGTCTTTCAGATTATCTACGACCAGAATGTCGGTAATACCCTGGTCATTCAGCGCTTTAACGATATTGCTGCCGATAAAGCCTGCGCCGCCGGTAACGATGATCATAACTGTAACCTTTGAAGTTGGTAGTCCAGAGACAATCCGGACATGAATACTCCTATCATATCACTACATCGGAAAGGCTTCAGCCATTCGCCGATAAGGTAGAGAGGGACTCGTGATTTATGCTGCAAATAATTCATGCAGTAATGCATCATCTCGTATCAGCGTATAGCTTTAGGTAATATGTGCCAAATTTTGCCGAATCTGGAGAGTTGCAATGCGTGGGGATTTCTACAAACAGTTAACCAATGACCTGGATACCGCGCGCGCGGAAGGGTTGTTTAAAGAAGAACGGATTATCACTTCGGCGCAGCAGGCGGATATCACCGTCGGCGGCAGCCAGGTCATTAACTTCTGCGCCAATAACTATCTCGGCCTCGCGAACCACCCGGAATTGATTGCCGCCGCGAAAAGCGGGATGGACAGCCACGGCTTCGGCATGGCCTCCGTGCGCTTTATCTGCGGTACCCAGGACAGCCACAAAGCGCTTGAGAAGAAGCTGGCCGATTTTCTCGGTATGGAAGATGCGATTCTGTACTCCTCCTGCTTCGACGCCAACGGCGGCCTGTTTGAAACCCTGCTCGGCGCAGAGGACGCGATTATCTCCGATGCCCTGAACCACGCGTCGATCATCGACGGCGTGCGCCTGTGTAAAGCGAAGCGCTTCCGCTATGCCAACAACGATATGCAGGAGCTGGAAGCCCGTCTGAAAGAGGCGCGTGAAGCCGGCGCGCGCCATATGCTGATCGCCACCGACGGCGTGTTCTCCATGGACGGGGTGATCGCCAACCTGAAGGGCGTCTGCGATCTGGCGGATAAATACGACGCGCTGGTGATGGTCGATGATTCGCACGCCGTAGGTTTTGTGGGTGAAAACGGCCGCGGCTCCCATGAGTACTGCGACGTGATGGGCCGCGTCGACATTATCACCGGTACGCTGGGTAAAGCGCTGGGCGGCGCGTCCGGCGGCTATACCGCCGCGCGTAAAGAAGTCGTCGAGTGGCTGCGCCAGCGCTCGCGTCCGTATCTGTTCTCCAACTCGCTGGCGCCGGCGATTGTCGCCGCCTCCATCAAAGTGCTGGAGATGGTGGAAGCGGGCAGCGAGCTGCGCGATCGTCTGTGGGCTAACGCGCGCCTGTTCCGTGAAAAAATGACCGCGGCAGGGTTTACCCTTGCGGGCGCCGATCACGCCATTATCCCGGTGATGCTCGGTGAAGCCACCGTGGCGCAGCAGTTCGCTCGCGAGCTGCAAAAAGAAGGTATTTACGTCACCGGATTCTTCTACCCGGTGGTACCAAAAGGCCAGGCGCGTATCCGTACCCAGATGTCTGCGGCGCATACCCCTGAACAAATTGAACGTGCGGTGGAAGCCTTTACCCGCATCGGTAAACAACTGGGCGTCATTGCCTGAGGGTGTGAGATGAAAGCGTTATCCAAACTGAAGGCGGAAGAAGGCATCTGGATGACCGACGTACCGGAACCGGAAGTCGGCCACAACGATCTGCTGATTAAAATTCGCAAGACCGCGATTTGCGGTACCGACGTGCATATCTACAACTGGGACGAGTGGTCGCAAAAGACCATTCCGGTTCCGATGGTGGTGGGGCATGAATACGTCGGCGAAGTGGTGGGTATCGGTCAGGAAGTTCGCGGCTTTAAGCTGGGCGACCGCGTTTCCGGCGAAGGGCATATCACCTGCGGCCACTGCCGTAACTGCCGCGCCGGGCGTACGCATCTGTGCCGCAATACGACGGGCGTCGGCGTCAACCGTCCGGGCTGTTTTGCCGAATATCTGGTGATCCCGGCGTTTAACGCCTTTAAAATCCCCGACAATATCTCTGACGATCTGGCGTCGATTTTCGATCCGTTTGGCAACGCCGTCCATACCGCGCTTTCATTCGACCTCGTCGGTGAAGATGTGCTGGTTTCCGGCGCCGGCCCGATCGGCGTGATGGCCGCCGCGGTGGCGAAACACGTTGGCGCGCGCAACGTCGTGATTACCGACGTTAACGAATATCGCCTGGAGCTGGCGCGCAAAATGGGCGTCACCCGGGCGGTGAACGTGGCGAAAGAGAACCTTAACGATGTGATGGCCGAGCTGGGCATGACCGAGGGTTTCGACGTGGGTCTGGAGATGTCCGGCGCGCCGCCGGCGTTCCGCACCATGCTCGATACCATGAACCACGGCGGGCGTATTGCCATGCTGGGTATTCCGCCGTCGGATATGTCTATCGACTGGACCAAGGTGATTTTCAAGGGGCTGTTTATCAAAGGGATTTATGGTCGCGAAATGTTCGAAACATGGTACAAGATGGCCGCGCTCATCCAGTCCGGGCTCGATCTGTCGCCGATCATCACCCACCGCTTTGGCATTGATGATTTCCAGCAGGGCTTTGACGCGATGCGCTCCGGCCAGTCTGGCAAAGTCATTCTCAGCTGGGATTAATTCCGCCCCGGTCAGGTTGGTAAAAAGCGCCCACGGGCGCTTTTTTGAGAGTTATCCTACAATTTTGTGATACTTAATCCACTCCGCACTTTTTCTAAATCGCTTTCTCGCCTATTCGTTTATACAGTCAGTTTAACCATGGTTTAACCCTATAAAGATTATGCTTAAACTTTCTGTATGCTTATTGACCTGTAATTCATCCCGCTTATTACGGGAGGTGTTACCACCGCTGCTCAGGGTGGCTGATGAATTTATCGTCGTCGATTCAGGCAGTACGGATGCTACGCTGCAGATTTGCCAACAGTTCGGTCTCTCCGTTCACCATCATCCTTATACCGCTCACGGTACGCAGATGAATTATGCGACCTCCCTGGCCCGCCACGACTGGGTGCTGTGTGTGGACAGCGATGAGATCCTTGACGACGAGGTGGTGGCGGCAATTCTGGCGCTCAAGGCCGGCGATGAGCCGGACCCCGCCTGCGCATGGCGTCTGCCGCGCTACTGGTTCGTGCTGGGTGAAGAGGTGCGCACCATTTATCCGGTATCATCGCCGGATTTCCCGGTTCGCTTGTTTAATCGCTCCGTCGCCAGGTTCAACGATCGGCCGGTAGACGATCAGGTGGTTGGCTTTACGCACTCTGCCCGGCTACCGGGATTCGTGCGCCACAATACCTTCTACTCCCTGCATGAAGTGTTTAGTAAGCTCAATAGCTACACCACGCGGCTGGTTAAACACCAGAAAATCAGGCCGTCTCTTGCGCGCGGAGCGATCAGCGCGATTGGCGCTTTCTTTAAGTGGTATCTGTTCAGCGGAGCGTGGCGAAAGGGCAAGGTTGGCGTGGTCACCGGGCTTTACGCGACCTGTTACAGCTTTCTTAAATACTTTAAAGCCTGGTATGCCCATCAGGACAAGCCGGAGTCCGCGGCGGATAAGCACACGGATTCCCGGATGATTTAGTTTGTGGGCTTATCCCAGCCCTGCCACTTTAGCTGGTAATACTGCACCAGCGTGCTCTGAGTGATGCTTTCGCTAAGAATGGTAAAGAAGCGGCTGGCGTTGACCGGCTCCGGCGGGCGCTTAGATTTGCACTGTTTCACGCCGCGGAACGGATTGCGCGGCGGCTGAACGGACGGCGGCGCTGTGTTCGGCGTTGAGGTATCCACCTGCGGCTCGTTGAGCAGGCTGCTCGGGCGAACCAGAGTGATATCCGGCGGCAGGTTATACACCATCTGCTGCAGCACGCGCACCGTTGTCGGGTGCGGGTGGCCGATAGCAATGGCGGAGCCGTTGCGCCGCGCCAAAGCGATAGCGCGGTTGAACTGATAGCGGATATCCGCTTCGTTTTGGGTATCGTCGAGGAAAACCTTACGCTTAATCACCTTTACGCCGGTGCCCTGCGCCGCGCGCATGGCCTGGGTATTGCCGATGGTGACGCTATCGAGGAAGTAGAGATTGTAGCGCTCGAGCGCCTGCATCACCTTCTGCATACCGAAGAGATTCGACGTCATGGCGCTGCCCATATGGTTATTCAGCCCCACGGCGTACGGAACCTTACCGTAGGCTTCGCGGATAATGCGCTCTATCTCGCTGCTGTTCATATCCGGGCGGAGGGTGTCTTTTTCCAGCGGCTGTTTGCTGAGCGGCGCCATTGGCAGGTGGATGAGCACCTCGTGGCCGAGATTATGCGCTTTGGTCGCCATTTCTCGGGCGTGGGGCGCATTAGGAAGGACGGCAACGGAGATCGTCGCTGGCAGCGCCAGCACCTGGTTTTCCGTTTGTGGACGATAGCCAAAGTCGTCGATAACAATGGAGAGTTTGCCGGCAAAAACCGGCGACGCCATAACCAGCGTACCGGTTACCGCGAGTGCAATTCTGCGAAATTGAAGCAAAACTTATCTTCCCAACCACGGCTGTGGATTGACCGCCTGACCCTGGCGGCGAATTTCGAAATAGAGCGACGGACGGCCCTGACCGCCGCTGCTGCCTACGAGAGCGATCGGCTGGCCCGCCCGGACCTGAGTGCCGACGCTGACCAGCGCGCTTTGGTTATAGCCGTAAAGACTCATGTCGCCTTTGCCGTGTTCAACGACCACCACCAGGCCATAGCCCTGCAGCCAGTCGGCGAGAATAACCCGACCATCGGCAACGGCTTTGACCTCGGTGCCTTCAGACGCAGCGATAACCATCCCCTTCCAACGTAGTTCACCTTGCAGCTGTTCGCCATAGCGATGGAGAATTGAGCCGCGAACCGGCCAGAATGCCTGGCCGCGCGGTGAGCCAAGTCCGCCGGTGCGGGACATCAGCGAGCGTTCGCTTTCGGTAGGTTTGTAGGTGGTGCCTTTACGCGAGGCTTCCTGCTGGCGATCGCGCACATCCTGCGCTTCGCGGGCTTCGCGATCCGCCCGCGCTTTGGCCGCCGCCGCCGCCTGGGCGATACGGCCGCGCAGGCGTGATTCGTTAGCCCGCATCTCGCTGAGCTGCTGCTGGCCTTGCTGAATGGAGGATTCCAGGCTGGCGAGGGTCTTTTTACGCTCGTTGCGCGCCTGCTCCAGCTTGCTCTGCTGGGCGCGCTGTTCGTACACCAGGGTTTGCTGCTGGCTCTGTTTCTCTTCCAGCATCGATTTTTGCACCGCCACGTCTTCGCGGGTTTTCTTCAGCTGGGCGATGGTTTCCTGGCGCGCCTGGTTCAGATAGCCAAAGTAGGCCTGCAGGCGCTGATTACGCTGCCCCTCTTCGCCGCTGAGGATCATCTGGATGCCGGTATGCGGCCCCTGACGAAACGCGGCGTCGAGCTGCGCGGAAAGGTTACGCTCCTGCGAGGCGCGCTGACGCTCCAGCTTGGCCAGCGCGGCGTTCATTTCGTCGATCTGCTTATTCAGCTGGTTCAGCGTTTCCTGGGTTTCGCGCAGCTTGCGCGCGGCGGCGGAGATGGCCTCCTCCTGCGCTTTTAGCTGGGCGACCAGGGAAGCGCGCTGCTGCTGCTGCTGCTTAATCGCCCGCTGTTTAGCGGCGATATCGGCCTGAATGGATTTAAGCTGGTCGCGATCGTCGGCGTGAGCAGATGCGGCGCACAGCAATACGCCAGCGCTAAGCGCGCTGGCGTAAAAGACGGATCGAACTGCCGTTGCGATCCATGTAGTTGAATACGTCGCCTTTCCCCTCATGGGGAAGGATTATTCCACGATGAACAGCGGCTTGCCAGTCATCTCTTGCGGGATTTCCATTCCCATCAGCGTCAGCATGGTCGGCGCGATGTCGGAAAGTTTGCCGCCGCTGACCGCTTTGACGTTTTTATCGCCAACGTAAATCAGCGGAACCGGCAGGTTGGTGTGCGCGGTGTGCGCCTGGCCGGTGGCCGGATCGCGCATCTGCTCGGCGTTGCCGTGGTCTGCGGTGATCAGCAGCTGTCCGCCAACGGATTCAACGGCTTTGCTCACCTGGTCGATGCAGTCATCCAGCGCTTCGACCGCTTTAACGGCGGCTTCCATTACGCCGGTGTGGCCAACCATATCGCCATTCGGGTAGTTACAGATGATGGTGTCGAACTGACCGCCCTTGATGGCGGCAACCAGTTTTTCGGTCAGCTCAGCGGAGCTCATTTCCGGCTGCAGATCGTAGGTGGCGACCTTCGGTGAATTGATCAGAATGCGCTCTTCGCCTTTGAACGGCTCTTCAACGCCGCCGTTGAAGAAGAAGGTCACGTGAGCGTATTTTTCAGTTTCGGAGATGCGCAGCTGGGTTTTGTCGTTCTTCGCCATCCATTCGCCGAAGGTGTTCACCAGAGATGCCGGCGGATAAGCGCAGGCGACTTTAATGTCCGCGGCGTACTCGGTCAGCATGACGAAATCGAGGTTCACCACTTTCTTACGGGCGAAGCCGTCGAAATCGGCGTTAACGAAGGCGCGGGTAATTTCGCGCGCGCGGTCGGCGCGGAAGTTCATGAAAATCAGCGCATCGCCGTCTTCCATCGCCGCATCGGCCTGGCCTTCAGCGCGAATAACGGTCGCTTTCACGAACTCATCGTTTTCATCGCGCGCATAAGCGGCCTGCAGGCCCGCAACGGCGGTATCGGCCTGGAACTCGCCTTTTGCCAGGGTCATCAGATCGTAAGCCTGCTCAACGCGGTCCCAACGGTTGTCGCGGTCCATGGCGTAGTAGCGGCCAACGATCGAGGCGACGCGGCCTTTGCCCAGCGCGGCAAATTTGTCTTCGAATTTCGCCAGCGTCTTTTCAGCGCTGCGCGGCGGAGTATCGCGGCCGTCGAGGAAGGCGTGCAGATAGATTTTATCCGCGCCGCGTTCGGCTGCCAGCTCAACCATCGCCATGATGTGGTCTTCGTGGCTGTGGACGCCGCCCGGAGACATCAGGCCCATGATATGCACGGCTTTGCCTGCGGCAACGGCTTTATCGACCGCGCCGGTCAGTACCGGGTTGGCGAAGAAGGTGCGTTCTTTGATTTCAACGTCCAGGCGGGTGAGATCCTGATACACGATACGGCCCGCGCCGAGGTTGACGTGGCCCACTTCGGAGTTGCCCATTTGACGATCCGGCAGACCGACTTCCAGGCCTGAAGCATCAATCAGGGTATGCGGACGTTTCGCCCACAGTGCGTCCATAACAGGGGTTTTGGCGCTGTAAATAGCATTATCCTGCTGGTCTTCACGATAGCCATAGCCATCCAGAATGACCAGTACCATAGGTTTTTTAGAAACCGACATTGCGACAACCTCATGCTCAAAGACAGAAAATTTGCGTAATTTTACTACAGCTGAATCGATCAAATCACCGTAAAAGATCAAAGAAAGAGGGCGGCCAGAGCGCATTGCCGCGGCGAGAGCGGTTTTTTTTCGTGACGGGCCGCAGAAAATACATTACATCGCGCTCACTGGCTGTATTTGCCGCAATGCACAGGTATACTCCTTCCCTGGTTTTTTTATCACTTAGTCGGGAGTTGTAACCCCCCATGCAAGAAATTATGCAATTCATCAGCCGTCACCCCGTCCTGAGCATCGCGTGGGTCGCGCTGCTGGTGGCGGTGCTGTTCACCACCTTTAAAGGGCTGATGTCGAAAGTTAAAGTCATCACCCGCGGTGAAGCGACGCGCCTGATCAACAAAGAAGATGCCGTGGTTGTCGACCTGCGTCAGCGTGACGATTTCCGTAAAGGCCACATTGCGGGTTCTATTAACCTGCTGCCGAGCGATATCAAAGCAAATAACGTCGGCGAGTTGGAAAAGCACAAAGCACAACCCATTATAGTGGTAGACGGCTCAGGTATGCAGGCGCAAGAACCCGCCAGCGCGCTGAACAAAGCCGGTTTTGAAAAGGTCTTCGTACTGAAAGAAGGCATCGCTGGCTGGAGCGGCGAGAACCTTCCGCTGGTACGCGGTAAATAATTTACCCGCGTCTTTATGGCGTAGCGCGGTTTTCCCTGCGGCGGCTATTCGTCAGCGGGAAAACAACGCCTGCGGCGTAAAACTCTCGGGGGTAAAAACAGGAGTGAAGTCATGGCCAATATTGATATCTATACCAAAGCGACCTGCCCGTTCTGCGTACGTGCAAAAGCGCTGCTGAACAGCAAGGGCGTGACGTTCAACGAGTTGCCTATCGATGGCGATGCTGCGAAGCGTGAAGAGATGATTCAGCGCAGCGGTCGAACGACGGTTCCGCAGATTTTTATTGATGCGCAGCACATTGGCGGCTGTGACGACTTGTACGCGCTTGATTCACGTGGTGGACTCGATCCCCTCCTGCGCTAATTTTTGCGCTCATCCCCATTGGACGGGCGTACTTAAGGACAACACGAAAGGGTTTTACTATGTCAGAACAAAACAGCACCGAAATGACTTTCCAGATTCAGCGCATCTACACCAAAGATATTTCTTTTGAAGCGCCGAACGCGCCGCAAGTTTTCCAGAAAGATTGGCAGCCGGAAGTTAAACTTGATCTGGATACCGCTTCCAGCCAGCTGGCTGAAGGCGTGTATGAAGTGGTGCTGCGCGTGACCGTAACCGCCTCTCTGGGCGAAGAAACCGCATTCCTGTGCGAAGTACAGCAGGGCGGTATTTTCTCCATCGAAGGCATCGACGGCACCCAGATGGCGCACTGCCTCGGCGCATACTGCCCGAACATTCTGTTCCCGTACGCGCGTGAGTGCATCACCAGCCTGGTTTCCCGCGGCACCTTCCCGCAACTGAACCTTGCGCCAGTGAACTTCGATGCGCTGTTTATGAACTATCTGCAGCAGCAGGCTGGCGAAGGTGCTGAACAACATCAGGATGCCTGATGAACGCGCTTAACGCTGCAATGACTGTGATCGGTGCCGGCTCTTACGGCACCGCTCTTGCCATCACCCTGGCAAGAAATGGCCACCACGTTGTGCTGTGGGGCCATGACCCGAAACATATTGCGACGCTGCAGCACGACCGCTGCAACGCCGCATTTCTTCCTGACGTTCCTTTCCCCGACACGCTGCATCTGGAAAGCGATCTGGCGACCGCGCTGGCGGCCAGCCGCGATATCCTCGTCGTCGTGCCGAGCCACGTTTTCGGCCAGGTGCTGCGGCAGATTAAACCGCTGATGCGCCCCGACGCTCGCCTGGTGTGGGCGACGAAAGGTCTGGAAGCGGAAACCGGGCGCCTGCTGCAGGACGTGGCCCGTGAAGCGCTGGGCGACGCTATCCCCCTGGCGGTGATTTCCGGCCCGACCTTCGCGAAAGAGCTGGCGGCAGGCCTGCCGACGGCGATCTCGCTGGCGTCGACGGATCCGCAGTTCGCTGACGATTTGCAAAGCCTGCTGCACTGCGGCAAGAGCTTCCGCGTCTATATCAACCCGGACTTTATCGGCGTGCAGCTCGGCGGGGCGGTGAAAAACGTCATCGCTATCGGCGCCGGCATGTCTGACGGCATCGGCTTTGGCGCCAACGCGCGTACCGCGCTGATTACCCGCGGGCTGGTTGAGATGTCGCGCCTCGGGGAGGCCCTGGGCGCCGATCCGGAGACCTTTATGGGGATGGCGGGCTTAGGCGATCTGGTGCTCACCTGCACCGATAACCAGTCGCGTAACCGCCGCTTCGGCATGATGCTCGGTCAGGGCATGGATGTGCAAAGCGCGCAGGAGAAGATTGGCCAGGTGGTTGAAGGCTATCGCAATACCAAAGAGGTTCGCGTTCTGGCGCAGCGTTTAGGCGTCGAAATGCCAATAACCGAGGAAATTTATCAGGTATTGTATTGCGGAAAAATTGCGCGCGAGGCAGCATTGACCTTATTAGGTCGTGCACGCAAGGACGAGCGTAGCAACTAACTGCGATGGAACCTGGATCACCTGAATGACCCGGCCAGCAAAGAACTGGCCGGTCATTATTATATCGTCTGGAGTCAGCAATGCCGTGTGAAGAACTGGATATCGTCTGGAATAATATTAAAGCCGAAGCTCGGGCTTTAGCTGACTGTGAGCCAATGCTCGCCAGTTTTTACCACGCCACGCTACTCAAGCACGAAAATCTCGGCAGCGCCCTGAGCTATATGCTGGCGAATAAACTGGCTTCTCCGATCATGCCCGCCATCGCGATTCGTGAAGTGGTGGAAGAGGCCTACGCCGCCGACCCGGAAATGATCGCCTCCGCCGCCTGCGATATTCAGGCGGTGCGAACGCGCGACCCGGCGGTGGATAAATACTCCACCCCGCTGCTCTATCTGAAAGGATTCCACGCGCTGCAGGCCTATCGTATCGGCCACTGGCTGTGGAATCAGGGGCGTCGGGCGCTGGCGATCTTCCTGCAAAATCAGGTTTCCGTATCGTTCCAGGTGGATATCCACCCGGCGGCGAAGATTGGTCGCGGGATCATGCTGGACCACGCCACCGGCATCGTCGTCGGCGAAACGGCGGTGATTGAAGACGACGTATCGATTCTGCAATCCGTGACCCTGGGCGGTACCGGTAAAACCAGCGGCGATCGTCATCCGAAAATTCGCGAAGGGGTGATGATTGGCGCCGGGGCGAAAATCCTCGGCAATATCGAAGTCGGACGCGGGGCAAAAATCGGCGCGGGTTCGGTGGTGCTACAGCCGGTGCCGCCGCATACTACCGCCGCAGGCGTTCCCGCACGCATTGTGGGCAAGCCGGAGAGCGATAAGCCCGCGATGGATATGGATCAGCACTTTAACGGCATACACCATACCTTCGAGTACGGCGACGGTATTTGATTGATTTCCCGGAGGCGATGCTGCGCATCTGTCTGGGCTACAAAACCGAGCGCTGTCTGGTAGCCCGGACAGGCGCTACGCGCCGCCTCCGGGAGAAAGCGAGCTCAGCTGCGCAGCACCGCGCCGGGATAGCCCAGCTGGCGCCAGGCTTCATAGACCACCACCGACACCGCATTTGACAGGTTCATGCTGCGGCTGTCCGGCATCATCGGAATACGGATTTTTTGTTCTGCCGGCAGAGCATCAAGAATGCTGCCCGGCAGTCCGCGGGTTTCCGGGCCAAACAGCAGAAAATCGCCGTCCTGATAGCTTACCGCGCTGTGCGCCGGCGTGCCTTTGGTCGTCAGGGCGAACAGGCGCTGCGGCTTTGCGCTTTCAATAAAGGCGGCGTAATCACCATGGCGCTGGACGGCGGCAAACTCGTGGTAATCCAGACCTGCGCGGCGAAGACGCTTATCGTCCCAGGCAAAACCCATGGGTTCGATAATATGCAGATTGAAGCCGGTGTTGGCGCACAGGCGGATGATATTCCCGGTATTTGGCGGGATTTCTGGTTCGAATAAGACGATGTTAAGCATGCTGCCCCCTTAATTGCGGGGGCAGAATAGCAGATATTTGGCTAACCCTCATCCCGCCCCTTTCCCGAAAAGGGGGCGGGAGAAAACCGGCGCCGGCCTGTGAGCCGGATGGCCTGATGAGGACGTTAACCCGCCTGCCGGACGGTTCCCTCTCCCTGTGGGTGAGGGTCAGGGATAACCGCCGCGTTTCCCGCTTTGATCGCATCAAAGGTCCGCAGCGCATCGGCGTTCTGGACTAAAGATTCACGGCTGATTTCGCCGATGGTTTTCGCGCCGGTCAGCGTCATCGCCACCTTCATCTCTTTCTCGATCAGGTTCAGCAGATTGGCGACGCCCTGTTTGCCGTGCGTGGCCAGCGCATACAGATAAGCCCGGCCCAGCAGCACGCTATCGGCGCCGAGGGCAATCATCCGCACCACATCAAGGCCGTTGCGAATACCGCTGTCGGCAAGAATTGTGATATCGCCTTTAACCGCGTCGGCAATCGCGGGCAGAGCGCGAGCGGAAGAGAGCACGCCGTCGAGCTGGCGGCCGCCGTGGTTGGAAACCACGATCCCGTCAGCGCCGAAACGCACCGCATCGCGGGCGTCTTCCGGATCGAGGATCCCCTTGATCACCATCGGACCGTCCCAAAAGTCGCGGATCCACTCAAGGTCTTTCCAGGAAATCGAAGGATCGAAGTTATTCGCCAGCCAGCCGATATAATCCTCCAGACCGGTCGGCTTGCCGAGGTAGGTGGAGATGTTGCCCAAATCGTGCGGACGGCCGTTTAACCCGACGTCCCATGCCCACTGCGGATGGGTCACTGCCTGCCAGTAGCGGCGCATTGCCGCGTTCGGGCCGCTCATCCCGGAGTGAGCATCGCGATAGCGCGCGCCGGGGGTCGGCATATCGACGGTAAAGACCAGCGTTGAACAGCCCGCCGCCTTCGCCCGCTCCAGCGCATTGCGCATAAAACCGCGGTCGCGCAGGACGTACAGCTGGAACCACATCGGGCGCTTAATGGTCGGGGCGACCTCTTCAATCGGGCAGACGGAAACGGTAGAGAGGGTAAACGGAATACCTTTTTCATCCGCCGCGCCGGCGGCCTGCACTTCACCGCGGCGGGCGTACATCCCGCACAGCCCCACCGGCGCCAGCGCCGTTGGCATCGCCAGCTTTTCGTTGAATAAGGTGGTTTCCAGGCTCAGGTCCGACATATTGCGCAGAATGCGCTGGCGGAGCGCGACGTCGGACAGGTCCTCAACGTTGCGGCGCAGGGTGTGCTCGGCGTAAGCGCCGCCGTCGATATAGTGGAACAGGAACGGTGGCAGGATACGCTGTGCGGCGGCGCGGTAGTCGCTGGCGGCGGAAATAATCATCACAAGTTCTCCCTGGAATTTTCGTTATGGTCACCGGGCAGGCGGGTAATTCGCGCCTGGCGGGCCTGGTCTTCATCAAAGCGTTTGATGGTGGCGTGAACAAAGCCCAAATGGGCCATCATCGCCTGTCTGGCACCTTCCGGGTCACCGGCGATAATCGCCTCCATGACCGCCTGGTGCTGTTCGGTCAGGCGAGCGAAGACCGGCGGGACGAGATACATCCGCTGGCGGCTCTCCTTGACTGAGGACTGTAAAAGGTCAAAAAAACCGCGCATGGTTTGCAGCAGCACCACGTTGTGCGACGCTTCGGCGATCGCCAGATGGAAGCGGACATCGGCCTGCGAGGCCAGGTCAGGGTCTTCGCTTTGGGTGGCTTCAAAGCAGAGGCGGATTTTCTCTTTTTCGGCATCGGTTGCCCGCATCGCCGCATGCCAGGCGGTACTGGCTTCGATGGCGTGACGGGCTTCGAGAATATCAAAGCTGTAATCGGGGTCGTCGGAGAGCAGCGTCTTCAGCGGTTGAACGATGTTTTGCTCCGACCACGCTTCGTGCTGCCAGCGCACGAAGGTGCCGCCGCCGCGACGGCTGAGCAGCACCCCTTCGTTGACCAGCATCGCCAGCGCTTCGCGCAGCGAATTGCGCGATACGCCCAGCTGCGCCGCCAGCTGACGTTCGGCGGGCAATCGCATGCCAGCCTCCAGCTTTTGTTCTTCAATCAGCGCCCGCACACGACGGGCGACGTCGTCGGCAAGGCGTTTTGGCATCACTATCACGGGATCATCCAGGTTAAGACATACGCCTGCAGCGTGGTGATAACACCGACCATACAGGTGAAAATCAGGCTGTGTTTGACGGTAAAACGGAACAGATCGGACTCCTTACCTACCAGACCGACCGCCGCACAGGCGATGGCGATAGACTGCGGAGAGATCATTTTCCCGGTCACGCCGCCGGTGGTGTTCGCTGCGACCAGCAGGATATCGGAGACGCCAATCTGCTGGGCCGCCGTAGCCTGCAGCGCGGCAAAGAGCGCGTTAGACGAGGTATCCGAACCGGTCAGAAATACCCCCAGCCAGCCGAGGAACGGCGAGAAGAAGGTAAATGCATGACCGGTGTGCGCCAGCGCAAGCGCCAGCGTTGAGGATAGACCGGAATAGTTGGAAATAAAGGCGAACGCCAGCACCATGCCGATGGAGTAAATCGGCAGCGCCAGCTCTTTCAGCGTGCTGCCAAAGGTCGAGATCGCGTCTTTTGGCTTCATGCGCAGCCAGACGATGGAAAGCAGCGCGGCGAACAGGATGGCGGTGCCGGTGGCGGAGAGCCAGTCAAACTTATAGACCGCGGCGTACGGCGTGGCTTCGCTAACCACCGGCGGCATGCGGGCCACCATCTTGTCGAGGAACGGCACGGAAATATTAATCACAAAATCGTACATCGCGCCGCCGGGGGCGAAGAGCGCTTTGAACGGCGGCACGCTCCACAGGGTCACCGTCGCGGTCAGAAACAGGAACGGCGACCAGGCGCGAACCACCTGTCCCGGCGTGTAATGCGTGCGGGCCAGGTTCATATCGACCTGCGATGCGCCCATATCGCCGAAGCGGAAGATGCGTACCGGCTGCCAGCGTTTGAGGAACAGCGTCAGACAGACCAGCGATACCAGCGAAGAGATAATGTCCGGCAGCTCCGGGCCGAGGAAGTTAGAGCTGAGGTACTGAGCGATAGCAAAGGAGCCGCCGGCGACCATGACCGCAGGCCAGGTCTCTTTAATGCCGCGCCAGCCGTCCATAATCGCCATGATCCAGAACAGGACGATGATGGTCAGGAACGGCAGCTGACGGCCAACCATCTGGCCGATTTCGAAGCTGTCGAGGCCCGTCACCTGTCCGGCGACCAGAATCGGAATGCCCATCGCGCCAAACGCGACCGGCGCGGTGTTAACGATCAGACACAGGCCCGCCGCATACAGCGGGTTAAAGCCGAGCCCCACCAGCAGCGCTGCGGTGATGGCGACCGGCGCGCCAAAACCGGCGGCCCCTTCGAGGAACGCGCCGAAGGAGAAACCGACAATCAGCATTTGCAGACGCTGATCCGGGGTAATCGACAAAATCGATGAGCGGATAATGTCGAACTGCCCGGTTTTCACCGAGATTTTATAGACGAAGACCGCGGCGATAATAATCCACGCGATTGGCCACAGGCCGTAGAAGAAGCCGTAGATGACGGAGGCCAGCGCGTGGTCAACCGGCATTTTGTAGAACAGCAGGGCGACGGAGAGCGCAATGAGCACGGTCCAGGTCGCGGCAACGTACCCTTTCAGCTTGAGCTTTATCAGGGCAAAAAAGAAAAACAGAATCGGTAGCGATGCGATAAGACTCGATAGCCAGATGTTGCCGGCCGGATCGTAATTTTGTTGCCAGAGGTTCATGCAGGTCTCCATCGGGCCGTTATGATGCCGTGCTGAGTCTTGCGCTCTTAGCAGGTCACATCATTTGTAAAACTGGCCCAGCCAAATTGCGATTGTAGGATTAACGACAACGAATAGTTAATCAAATGTTATTGATGAGCAATATGTCTGTGACGAAAAATGATGGATATGTGAACCATTGGACGATTTAAGAAAACATTGGTAGGGCCAATTAGTGGGGAATGACGTTTGAAACAGAGCCTGTCCCGGAGGCGATGCTGCGCATCTGTCCGGGCTACCGGCCCGCAGACGGCGGTGAACCCGTAGCCCCGGTAAGGCGTTAGCCGCGACCGGGGAGCAGAGCGCAGAGTAGCTGAATTTCCCGGAGGCGATGCTGCGCATCTATCCGGGCTACCGGTCCGCAGAGGGCAGTGAACCCGTAGCCCGGCTAAGCGTAGCGCGAGCCGGGAGATTCACGGGATGAAGATATCAGAACGCGGTTTTTGAGAAGCCGGTCATCTCTTTGAGGCCCATTTCGCGGCCCAGCGCGGTCATCGGGTGGACAACAACCAGACCGCGTACGCTTTTCTTGAGCTTACCCATATCGGCCTGCTCTTTTTTGGTGATGGCGCGGCGATGCGGCATGCTCATCAGCTTTTGCGCTTCTTTGCTCAGCTTCTGGCCCTGAACCTCACGCAGGCGAACGAGTTCCGTCTCAATGGTGGCTTTCTCTTTTTCCAGCTCGGCGTATTTTTCTGCGGCGTCGACCAGGGACAGGTCGGCCTGCTGGTGGTGGATAGCGTCGAGACGATCGCTCAGACGTTTAATTTCGTTTTTTTCGACTTCTTTCATGGTGGCTTAATCTATTAAGAAAGGGGCGTTATCAGACTATAGTATGTGCTGTCGCTTGGGTTGTGGGTAGTTATTTATCAAAACGTCGCCGTTTTTTGCTCATAACAACCGCAGCGGCATATTATAACTTATTGAACATAAAAATCATTTTAACCCAGAGTCGGCGAATATCCATTTCTGTGAAGCCTGACGGCCATTCAGCACGTTTTCCTCATCTGAAACCCTGTTTTTGGCTAATCCTTAATAGGATCATTCCCCCAAAGGAGGAGAGCGTGATGGCAAAAATAGGCGACAGCGTACCGCGCATTATTGATAAAGCCGTAGATTTTATGGCTTCAAGTCAGGCTTTTATGGAATATCTAAAAAAATCTCCGCGTTTGCAGCATATACCGCCGGATATCCCGGCAGATAAAGAAGCGCTATTTCTGCGGCGTCTTGAGTATTATCGTCAGCTTTATCGGCCGACGTGCGACCAGCAAGAGCCAGAATCAGAGCGTTGATTTTTGAAAGGCTTTTTTTAAGCTGATTTTAGAAATCAGCTCGGTCAGAGATAGCATCATTGTGGAACGTACGACCTGCTGGTAGCGCAGCTTTTGCATTGCCAGCAGTTCAGCATCGCTCTCATCAAATTGCGGCGTGGGCGGCAGGGCGGCGACGCAGTGCAGCTCGCCGAACGGTCCGAGGATCTCATCGTCGGTAAAGCTATACTCATTACCGTCGTGATTCAGCTCTTCGCGCAGGGCCATCAGCAGTTCAGCGTCTTCATATTCGGCGCGGCTAATCACCCCAAGGCCGTAAATCAGCTTCAGGCGTACAGAAAGGTCGCCAAGCGGCCCGTCGCCGTCCAGCAACGGCTCCACTGCGTATTTCACCGCGTAGTCGTCTTTACGGAATACCTGAAGCACCAGAATATTGACCGCTTCCGTCAGCAGTTCAACGGTGGCGATCAGGAAGCTTCTTACGGTTTTGCCAGCATTCAGACGTTCAAGCACACGGTTTTCAAATGCCTGTGTTTCTTCCATTATTGCCTGCATATCTGACATGAGTAATGGGCGCGGTTCGGACCGCGCCAGGTCTTGCCTCATTTGGTGGCGTTATAGTCGTTAACGGCTTCCGCCACCACCTCGCTTGCTGCGTCCAGACCCGAAATCTGCGCCAGCGCGGCCTGTGGGCCTTTCTCGGCAATCAGCGCCGCCAGTTCCTGCGCCTGCGGGTCTTCTTCGCTGCGGAAGTGCATGGCAGCGGCGATCCCTTTCACCAGATTGCGGTGCGGCAGGCCGTATTCCAGCGTACCGAGCAGCGGCTTAATTAAGCGGTCGCCCGCGCTCAGTTTGCGCAGCGGCTGGCGGCCAACGCGCTCAACGTCATCCTTCAGATACGGGTTCTCAAAACGACCGATAATTTTCTGGATGTAAGCGGCGTGCTTTTGCGCATCAAAGGCATAGCGTTTGATCAGCACCGCGCCGCTCTCTTCCATGGCGCCTTTGACCACGGCGCGAATGTGCTCATCAAGAATCGCGTCGCGAATCGTCTGATGACCCGCCAGTTTTCCGAGGTAGGCGGTTATAGCATGTCCGGTGTTTAAGGTGAATAGCTTACGTTCGACAAATGCCATCAGGTTATCGGTTAATTCCATACCTGGGATGTTTGGCAGTTCGCCTTTGAACTGGGTCTTATCGACAATCCACTCGCTGAAGGTTTCCACGGTGACTTCCAGCGGATCGTGAGTGGCGGAAGCAGATGGCGGAACGATGCGGTCAACGGCGGAATCAACGAAGCCGACGTTGGCTTCAACCCAGGCTTTGTCTTCTTCGGCGAGGGCGTTAAAAACGTGACCCTTCAGCTGGGTGGTGCCGCGGACCATGTTCTCGCAGGCGATGATATTCAGCGGGGCGGTAATCCCCTGCGCCTTACGTTTGGCCAGGCCTTTGGCAATCGCCGGGGCGATGCGTTCCAGCACGACCGGGCCGACGGCGGTGGTCACCAGATCCACGCTGGCAATCAGCTCTACAACTTCGTCGCCGATGCTGCTGACGGCGTCAACGCCGGAAACGGTATCGACCTGCTCATTCTCGCCGACCACGTGAACCTGGTAGCTATGACGGGCATTCAGGGCATCGAGCACGACCTGATTTACATCCGCAAACGTCAGCTGTATCCCCGCGTCCGCCAGCAGTTTGCCGATAAAGCCACGACCGATATTACCTGCGCCAAAATGTAATGCTTTCATAGTATTAACCTTCAATTAATGTTTTTACCTGAGAGGGCTGGGGTCAGGCGTTTCCCTCACCCCAGCCCTCTCTCCCCACGCGTAAGGAGAGAGGGGGGCGTTGCCCGGCGCACCGCCGGGTGACGGATTACGCTTTCAGCAGCGTCAGAACTTCTTCAACGCTGGTGGTTTTTGCCAGACGCTCAATGACCGATTCATCGTCCAGGGCGTTGGTCAGGCTGGTAATCACCTGGATATGCTCGTTATTACGCGCGGCAATACCGATAACCAGGCGAGCCACCTCGTCCTCTTCTTCGCCGAAGCGTACGCCTTCCGGGTACTGGCAGAAGACGATGCCGGTTTTCAGAACGCGATCTTTGGCTTCGATAGTGCCGTGCGGGACCGCGATGGACTCACCCAGATAGGTGGAGGTCAGCTTTTCACGGTCCAGCATCGCCTGGACGTATTCCGGCTCAACGTAGCCGCCTTTCACCAGCTGCTCGCCGGCAAACAGAATCGCTTCTTCTTTGGTCGCCGCTTTACGACCGAGGAAGATGTTTTCCGCGCCGAGTTTGAACAGATTGGTGTCAGACGCATCGAAGCTGTCTTTCAGGCTGTCGCGGACTTTCTCTTCGTTATCCGTGTGGCGCTGCGCCGAAACCAGACGTTCGGTCAGGCTGGTGTACAGGCCGCTGTCGAGGAAGTTGGTCAGCGAAATATGCTGCGCCTGCGGCACCTGACGCATCGCACGCTCGGTCAGGTCGCGGTGGGTGATGACCAGGTCAACATCCGGCGGCAGGTTGTTGATCGCACTGTTAGTCACGGAGATGTTGCTCAGCCCGGCATCCTGCACTTTTTTACGCAGCACGCCTGCGCCCATCGCGCTGGAGCCCATACCGGCGTCGCAGGCGACGATGATTTTACGCACGTGGCTCAGGTCGTTCGCGACATCGCCAGCGGCCAGCGGCGTGGCGCCGCCTTTGGACTGCGCTTTCATATCCTGCATGCGACGGGTCGCGGCTTCGATATCATCTTCTTCTTTAACTTTGCTGGTTTTCAGCAGCACGGCTGCGACCACGAAGGAGACGGCCATCGCCGCAATAATCGCCGCGATGTTAGCAAAGTAAGCGCCTTTCGGCGTCATCGCCAGCACGGCGAGGATAGAACCCGGAGAAGCCGGAGAGACCAGCCCGCCGTTGAGGATAGTCAGGGTGAATACGCCGGTCATCCCGCCGAGGATAACGGCCAGAATCAGACGCGGGTTCATCAGCACGTACGGGAAGTAAATCTCGTGAATACCGCCGAGGAAGTGGATGATTGCCGCACCGCCTGCAGACTGTTTCGCGCTGCCGCGGCCGAAGAACATATACGCCAGCAGGACGCCCATCCCCGGACCCGGGTTAGCTTCAATCAGGAAGAAGATGGATTTGCCCAGCTCGTGGGATTGCTGAATACCCAGCGGCGAGAAAATACCGTGGTTAATGGCGTTGTTGAGGAACAGGATTTTCGCCGGTTCAACAAAGATAGAGGCCAGCGGCAGCATCTCGTGCGCCACCATGAAGTTAACGCCTGCGGCCAGAATTTTCGACAGGACTTCAACCGCCGGGCCAATGCCGAGGAACGCCAGAATGGCGAGGATCATACCGATGATGCCCGCGGAGAAGTTATTCACCAGCATCTCAAAACCGGATTTGATCTTACCGTCTACCCAGACGTCGAATTTTTTAATTGCCCAGCCGCCCAGCGGACCGGCGATCATGGAGCCGAGGAACATCGGCATATCCGCGCCGACGATAACGCCCATGGTGGTAATCGCGCCGACCACGCCGCCGCGCTCGCCGCCAACCAGCTTACCGCCGGTATAACCGATCAGCAGCGGCAGCAGATAGGTGATCATCGGACCGACCAGCTTCGCCAGCGTTTCGTTCGGTAACCATCCTGTCGGAATGAATAGTGCGGTGATAATACCCCACGCGATAAACGCGCCGATATTTGGCATCACCATATTGCTGAGGAAACGACCAAAGCTTTGCACTTTGATCTTGATATCGGATGACATAAAACACCCCTTCTTCTGTTTTTGCTATCGGCAGGCTGAAAGCCCGAGGCTTGTTGTTAATAAGGCGGCAGAGGTAGCCGGGCCCTGAGTGATAGTGCGAAATCTGGCACTGAATCGTTAAGCTGTCCAGTCGGTGGATTTTTATGTGATTTGGATCACATGAATATAGGGCGGTGATGGTCTTTTGTAGTGATCTCCATCACAAAATGGATGTGTAAAAAAACAACAGACCGGGTTTTAAGGGGGGATAATGCATTTTTATGTGATGAAAATCACAAATTTACTTTGACGTTTTGTTATTTGTTTGTGATGTTTATCACAAAATATTTTCACCAGGATTTAGCCCGGTGTGATCTCGCGCAGGTTATGCCGCGTTCCGCTTGCTGATACGTCACTCAGTAACGCAATCGCTTAAAGAACATTTTAGTCGTCAATGGCGAAAATGATACGGGTGAATTATGCTCATTTTGTCGGCCTTTTTTCATCCGGCCCGGCACACATCCTGAAAATAATTAGCGTAAATCCGAGGAAATTATGTTTCTCAATTATTTTGCGCTCGGCGTTCTGATCTTTGTATTTCTGGTGATTTTTTATGGAATCATCATTCTCCATGATATTCCTTACCTGATCGCGAAGAAACGTAATCACCCGCATGCCGATGCGATTCACGTCGCGGGCTGGGTGAGCCTTTTTACGCTGCACGTCATTTGGCCGTTTTTATGGATCTGGGCCACGCTTTACCGGCCAGAACGCGGCTGGGGCATGCAGCATCGGCGGGACGAGACGCCGTCTGAGGCGGCGGAAGAGGGGGACGACATCAGCGAACTGCGCCAGCGGGTTATCGCGCTCGAGCAGCAAATAACCGGTCTCAGACCGTCAGCTCAACCTCCTTCGGTGGAGAAATAACTCATGGATCTGCTGATTATTTTGACCTATGTGGCGATTGCCTGGTCGATATTTAAAATATTTAAGATCCCGGTAAATAAATGGACGGTTCCCACCGCGGCGCTGGGCGGCGTATTTATTGTTAGCGCGCTTATCTTATTAATGAACTACAACCATCCGTATACCTTTACCGCGCAAAAAGCGGTTATTTCTATTCCTATTACGCCGCAGGTTACCGGGGTGGTCAGCAGCGTCACTGATAAAGCAAATCAACGAGTTAAAAAGGGCGAGGTGCTGTTTACCATCGATCCGGTGCGTTATCAGGCGCGGGTGGACCGGCTACAGGCCGACCTTGTTACCGCGCTGCACAGTATCAATACCCTTAAAGCCCAGCTTTCTGAGGCTCAGGCCAACACCACGCGCGTTTCGGCGGAGCGCGACCGTCTGTATAAGGATTATCAGCGCTACCTGAAAGGAAGCCAGGCGCGGGTCAATCCGTTTTCGGAAAGCGATATCGATAATGCCCGGCAAAACTACCTCGCCCAGGATGCGATGGTGAAAGGATCGGTGGCGGAGCAGGCGCAAATTCAGAGCCAGCTCGACAGCATGATAAACGGCGAACAGTCGCAGGTGGTAAGCCTGCGCGCGCAGCTGGCGGAGGCGAAATATAACCTCGATCAGACGACCGTGCGCGCGCCCAGCGATGGTTATATCACCCAGGTGTTAATTCGTCCTGGGACCTATGCCGCCTCGCTGCCGCTGCGTCCGGTGATGGTCTTTATCCCCCAGCAAAAACGGCTGATTGTGGCGCAGTTCCGGCAAAATTCGCTGCTCAGGCTGGAGAAGGGCGACGATGCTGAAGCGGTGTTCAATGCGCTGCCGGGACAGGTCTTTCGCGGCAAGCTGGTGAGCATCCTGCCAGTCGTACCGGGGGGAACATACCAGGCGCAGGGCACGCTGCAGGCGCTGACGGTGACGCCGGGCACCGACGGCGTGCTGGCGACCATTGAGCTGGAGCCCGATGCCGCCGTAGACGCCCTGCCTGACGGCATTTACGCCCAGGTGGCGGTCTACTCCGATCATTTCACCCACGTTTCGGTGATGCGCAAGGTGCTGCTGCGGATGACCAGCTGGATGCACTATCTTTATCTGGACCATTAGCGGGGTCGGTCCGGCATGAGGTGATTTCTCTCTCTGCTATTTGCCTGCGCCTGCGCCATACTTACTACTTTGTTGGCGAAAGGAGCAGGCAATGAAACTGATCGGCAGCTACACCAGTCCCTTTGTGCGCAAAATTTCCGTCATACTGCTGGAAAAAGCAATTCCCTTCGAGTTCGTCAACGAATTCCCGTACCACGAGACCAACGGCGTGGCGCAGTACAATCCGCTGGGAAAAGTCCCCGCGCTGGTCACCGACGACGGTGAATGCTGGTACGACTCGCCCATTATTGCGCAATATCTGGAACTGCTCGGCATCGCGCCGGATATGCTGCCTGCGGCGCCGAAGGCTGCGCTGAAATTGCGTCAAATTGAAGCGCTGGCTGATGGCGTGATGGAGGCTGCGCAAACGCTGGTACGGGAGAAAACGCGCCCGGCGGCGCAGCAGTCGGAAAGCGAACTGCTGCGCCAGCGTGAAAAAATTGCGCGCGGGCTTGATGCGCTGGAAGGGTATGCCAGTGACGGGACATTACGTCCTGATGAGGTTAATCTGGCAACCATTTCCGCAGCCTGCGCCATTGCTTATCTCAATTTCCGCCGCGTCGCGCCGGGCTGGTGCGCCACCCGACCGAAGCTGGTGCGCCTGGTGGATTCCCTCTTTCAGCGCGCCAGCTTTGCGCGCACTGAACCGCCGGTGAGTTGACCCAGACAGGTAACAGTTTTTGCGCGGAGGCATTACAATTGCTGCTCATTTGTTGACTCCCTCTCCCGTCGGGAGGGGGGAAAATAGGTTCATTCATGACTAGCGAAATTCGTGCGCTTTATACCCGGCTTCCGGCCATCGACCGTTTACTCCGCGACCCCGCATTTTCACCGCTGTTGATGCAATACGGTCACGCCCAGACGGTGGCGCAGCTGCGTCAGATGCTGGACGAGGCGCGGGAATACATCCGCCTGAACCAGGCGCTGCCGGACTGGTGCGAAGCGTGGCTAATGGAGACCTCGCGTCGTTTGACGCAGCGACAGCAGAGCGCGCTGCGCCCGGTGTTCAACCTGACCGGTACCGTGCTGCACACCAACCTTGGGCGGGCGATTCAGGCGGAAGCGGCGGTAGAGGCGGTGACCCAGGCGATGCGCGCTCCGGTGACGCTGGAATACGATCTTGACGATGCCGGACGCGGCCACCGCGATCGCGCGCTGGCCGACCTGCTTTGCCAGATCACCGGCGCGGAAGACGCCTGTATCGCCAACAATAACGCGGCGGCGGTGCTGCTGATGCTGGCGGCAACCGCCGGCGGCAGTGAGGTGGTGGTGTCGCGCGGCGAGCTGGTGGAGATCGGCGGCGCGTTTCGTATTCCCGACGTGATGCGCCAGGCGGGCTGCGTTCTGCATGAAGTCGGGACCACTAACCGCACCCACGCGAAAGATTATCGTCAGGCGGTGAATGACAATACCGGCCTGCTGATGAAGGTGCACACCAGCAACTACAGTATTGAGGGCTTTACTAAAGCGGTCGATGAAGCGGCGCTGGCGGAGATTGGTCGCGAACTCAATATCCCGGTGGTGGCCGATCTCGGCAGCGGCTCGCTGGTGGATTTAAGCCAGTACGGCCTGCCGAAAGAGCCGATGCCGCAGGAGATGATTGCCGCCGGCGTCAGCCTGGTGAGCTTCTCCGGCGATAAACTGCTGGGCGGCCCGCAGGCGGGAATTATCGTCGGTAAAAAAGCGCTGATCGCGCGTTTGCAGAGCCATCCGCTTAAGCGCGCCCTGCGGGCGGATAAAATGACCCTCGCGGCGCTGGAGGCCACGCTGCGCCTCTATCTGCATCCGGAAAAGCTGGCCGCTGAACTGCCGACCCTGCGTCTGCTGACTCGCCAGGCGGACGAGATCCGCCTGCAGGGCGAGCGCATGCGGGCCGCGCTGGCTGCACATTATGCTGATTTTGACCTGCGGGTCGAGCCATGCCTGTCGCAGATCGGCAGCGGCTCGCTGCCGGTGGACCGCTTGCCCAGCGCGGCGTTGACGTTGACTCCGCGCGATGGGCGCGGCAGTCGGCTGGAAGCTCTGGCGGCACGCTGGCGTCAGTTGCCCGTGCCGGTTATTGGCAGGATCTACGATGGCCGCCTGTGGCTGGACCTGCGCTGTCTTGAGGATGAATCCCGGTTTATGGAGATGTTATTGAGATGATTATTGCCACCGCCGGACACGTTGACCACGGCAAAACCACGCTGCTGCAGGCGATTACCGGTATCAACGCCGATCGCCTGCCGGAAGAGAAAGCGCGCGGGATGACTATCGACCTCGGCTACGCCTACTGGCCGCAGCCCGACGGGCGGGTGCTGGGTTTTATCGACGTTCCCGGCCACGAAAAGTTTTTGTCCAATATGCTGGCCGGCGTCGGCGGTATCGATCACGCGCTGCTGGTGGTGGCCTGCGATGATGGCGTGATGGCGCAAACCCGCGAACATCTGGCGATCCTCCAGCTTACCGGGCAGCCAACGCTAACCGTGGCGCTGACCAAAGCGGACCGCGTAGAAGCGGCGCGGATTGAGGAGGTGGAGGCGGAAATCGACGCGGTGCTGGCGGAGTTCGGCTTTACCGGCGCGACCCTGTTTGCCGTCGCGGCGACGGAAGGACGGGGCATCGCCGAGCTGCGCGAGCATCTCCTGCAGCTCTCCGCGCGCGCGCACCCGCAGCATCAGCGCTTTCGCCTGGCCATCGACCGGGCATTTACCGTCAAAGGCGCGGGGCTGGTGGTTACCGGGACCGCGTTATCCGGCGAGGTCAACGTTGGCGATACGCTGTGGCTGACCGGCGTGGATAAACCGATGCGCGTGCGCGGTTTGCACGCGCAGAATCAGCCGGTTGAGCAGGCCTGGGCCGGCCAGCGCATTGCCCTGAATATTGCCGGCGATGCGCAAAAAGAGGAGCTCAACCGCGGCGACTGGCTGCTGGCGGTACCGCCGCCGGAAGCCTCTGAGCGGGTCATCGTTGAACTGCAGTGCCATACGCCGCTTAGCCAGTGGCAGCCGCTGCATATCCACCACGCCGCCAGCCATATTACCGGCCGCGTGTCGCTGCTCGAAGGCGCGCTGGCGGAGCTGGTTCTCGATACGCCGCTGCGGCTGGCGGATAACGACCGTCTGGTGCTGCGCGATATTTCCGCGCGCCTGACGCTGGCCGGTGCGCGAGTGGTGACCCTCAATCCGCCGCGCCGGGGCAAGCGTAAGCCGGAGTATTTACAGTGGCTGCACGCGCTGGCCGCCGCGCAGGGCGATGACGTCCAGGCGCTGGATATTCACCTTCAGCGCGATGCGGTGCGCCTCGATGATTTCGCCTGGGCGCGTCAGCTCAGCCGCGAGGGCCTCAACGCGCTGATTCACCGCCCTGACTATCTGCAGGCGGGAAATAGCCTGCTGAGCGCCCCGCTCGCCGCGCGCTGGCAGCGGAAGCTGCTCGATGCCCTGGCGCGCTATCACGATCAGCATCGCGATGAGCCAGGACCGGGCCGCGAACGCCTGCGGCGTATTGCGCTGCCGATGGAAGATGAAGCGCTGGTGCTGCTGTTGATTGAGCAGATGCGCGAAAGCGGCATTGTTCACAGCCACCACGGCTGGCTGCATCTGCCGGAGCATAAAGCGGGCTTTACCGACGAGCAGCAGGCCATCTGGCAGCGGGTTGCCGGGCTGTTTGCCGATGAGCCATGGTGGGTGCGCGATCTGGCGCGTGAAGCCAACGTAGAAGAGTCGTTAATGCGGGCGGTATTACGCCAGGCGGCGCAGCAGGGGATGATTACCGCGATCGTGAAAGATCGCTACTATCGCAACGATCGGATTGTGGCGTTTGCCAAAATGATCCGCGATCTGGATCTGGAAAGGGGCTCAACCTGCGCGGCGGATTTTCGCGATACGCTGAACGTCGGGCGCAAGCTGGCGATTCAGATCCTCGAATATTTCGACCGCATCGGTTTTACCCGCCGTCGCGGCAACGATCATATTCTGCGCGATAAGGCATTGTTCCTTTAGCATAAGCAGGTAGTCCCGGGTCGCGGCGTGAACGCCTTACCCGGGCTACGATAACGCACAAACCTTGTCGCCCCGGTAAGCGCAGCGCCACCGGGGAATGCTCACACTTACATTTACCATTTACGCTTCCGCTTCGTTCACCCAGATGCGCATCTCGCCTTCGCCGCGGTTGGCCCAGCTAAACCACGGAATAAAGGTTAATACTTGCGGCTGACGGGAGGACGGCGCGCGGTCATAGTGCCATAGGGCCTGGTTTTCGGCATCCTTCGCCGTTTGCTTATAGCCCGGCGCCTGGAGAAGTATCTTGCGGGCAAAAATCCCTTTGCCTTCGACAGTGCTAAACCGGGCGTCGCGCGGCAGCTGCAGGTTATGCAATTGCTCGCCGTTATCCGCCTGCTCCAGGCAGTAAACCAGCGGACCGCGCTGGACGGCGACCTGGCCTGCCTGGTGGCGCACCAGCGGGTTACCGTAAATGCGGCGCACCGGCATCGGCAGGGTTAACTGTAGCGTGTCGCCCTCCTGCCAGAGATGGCTGATGTGCAGATACCCTTTGCGCACGTCCTGCGTAACCGGCGCGCCGTTGAGCGTGACCTGCGGCTTATCGCACCAGTCCGGCAGACGCAGCGCCAGGGTATGATTAACCGGTGAAGATGAATCGATGACTATCTTCACCTGTTCCTGCCACGGATAGTTGCCGCTGATGCGCAGGCGTAGCGCCTCATTGCCCACCGGGATCTCCACGCTATTGCCGACATACAGGTTGATGTACAGGACGTCGTCGTGCGGCGTGTAGATATAGTGCCCCAGCGAGGTGAGCACCCGTGCGATATTCGGTGGACAGCAGGCGCAGCCGAACCAGCGCTGACGGACGGGCTTAACGTGATCGTAAATATGGTTGAATTTTAAGGATTTTGGATGCACTTCCAGCGGATTGACGTAGAAGAAGTGCTTGCCGTCGAGCGCCATTCCACCCAGCACGGTGTTATACAGCGCGCGCTCCATCACGTCGGCATATTGGCTGTCGGCTTCCATCTCCAGCATCCGGCGGGCAAACATCATCAGGCCAATGGAAGCACAGCTTTCGGCATAGACCGTGTCGTTTGGCAGGTCATAGTCGCTGCTGAAGGCCTCCCCGCTGCTCTGCGAACCGATTCCGCCGGTGATATACAGCTGACGCCGGGCCATATTTTTCCACAGGCGCAGGCAATCCCGGCGCTTGCCCTCGTCCTGACTTAAACGGGCGAGGTGGGCAACGCCGGTCATCAGATAGACGAAACGCACCGCGTGGCCGATGGCGACCGGCTGTTCGGAAATCGGCTGATGCGCCTGGCTGTAGGGTTTATCCATCACCATCCACGCCGGACCGTAGGTGTTCCAGTAGGAGGTTTTACCGCGCTTCTCGTATTCGATATCGTAAAAATGCGGCTGCGTTCCGCGCGCCTCAACGAAGTACTTCACCAGCGCGATATAGCGCGGCTCCTGAGTGACGTCATACAGGCGCATTAACGCCAGCTCGATTTCCGGATGGCCTGGGTAGCCGTGCAGCTGGTTATCTCCGGGGCCAAACACGCTATCGATGTGGTCGGCGAGGCGGCAGACGACATCCAGCAGACGACGTTTGCCGGTGGCCTGGAAGAAGGCGACACCCGCTTCAATCATGTGCCCGGCGCAGTACAGTTCGTGGCATTCGGCGAGGTTGGTCCAGCGCTCCTCTGGCGCTTTGACCGTGAAATATGTATTCAGATAGCCATCTTCACACTGGGCGGCCGCGACCAGTTCAATCACCTCATCGGCGGTTTTTTCCAGTACGGGGTCCGGCTTCTGACACAGCGACCAGGCCACCGCCTCCAGCCATTTCGCCACGTCGCTGTCCTGAAAGACCATGCCGTAGAATTCGCCCTCCTGTTGCCCGGCGGCGATGCGGAAGTTCTCTATCGCATGGCTCGGGTCCGCCTCCTCGATACGGTCGTTAAGCGCATCCCACTGATAAGGGATCACCACATCGCGCACCAGCTGCTGGTACTGGCCGAGGAACGGGTCGTTGATTTTCAGTTTGTGCAGATCGACTTCCATAACAGACATGGCGGACTCCTTAAGGCTGAACGTGACGCGTGCGCAGGTCGCTGGCAATGCGCGCCATCATAGAATTGTTGAGCTTGCAGGCGCGAATAGTGAAGGCCAGCAGCAGATGGAACAGGGCGGGCAGCAGGGTCTCCATGGAGGCGATACCCGCCAGTGATGATGCCGTTTGGTTTTCCACGCCCGGCTGATAGGCCACGTAGATAAACACGAGGCTGATAATGCCGGCGCTGGAGGCCCACGCCAGCTTGATAAAGAACAGGTTAAAGGCGAAGTTCATCCCGGAAGAACGCACGCCGGTTTTCCATTCGCCGTAGTCGTCGGAGAAGGCCATCAGCGAAAAGTGCAGCGGCAGGGTAAAGCCGAGAATAATGCCGTTGCCGAGGATGACGACCAGCCACAGGGTCTGGTACGCCTGCCCGGTTGGCAAAAACCACATCGCCACGGCCAGAGCGGCCAGCACCAGGTTGGTGTAGTAGTAGAGTTTGACGGTATCAAAGCGGCGCGAGAGCAGGTTGATGATGACGGAGCCCGTAATCGAGGCGAAGGTTACCATGGTGAAGAATAGCGAGGTGTAGCCGGTGGAGCCGCCCAGCACGTAGGTGATGAAGTACATGTAGCCGCCGCCGCGGATATTGAAGACGTTGATAAGCAGAAATGACATCACCAGCATCAGCAGCAGCTGGTCGTTTTTACGCAGCCCGGCGATGTGCTCGCGCAGGGTAAATTTCCCCATGACATCCAGCGAGACGCGTTCGCGAACCCAGAAGAAGCAGCACAGGAACATCGCCACCGCGATGGCGCAGAGTACGCCGACGCCGTACTGATACCCCTGTGCGGTATCGCCCTGGCCGAGCGCTTTTACCATCCACGGCAGCCCAACGGAGACTAAGAATCCCGCCACGCCGCACAGGACAAAGCGCCATGCCTGGCACGAGATAACCTCGCTATGACGCGTGGTCATCGTGTTGATCAGCGCGCAGTAGGGGACGTTTATCGCGGTGTAGCTCACCGACAGCAGCAGATAGGTGCCGAACGCCCAGGCGATTTTTACCCCCATGCTGGCGTCGGGCACGGTAAACGTCAGGACGCCGATAACGCCGATCGGCACGGCAATCCACAGCTGCCAGGGACGAAAGCGTCCCCAGCGGCTTTGGGTACGGTCGGCCAGCACGCCCATAATCGGGTCGGAAACGGCGTCGAAAACGCGCAGGGCCAGAAACAGGGTCCCGACCAGCGCGGGCGTCAGGCCGAAGACATCGGTATAGAAAAAAGTTAAAAAGTTCATGATCAGGCAGGTAATCACCGTCCCGCCCGCGTCGCCCAATCCGTAGCCTATTTTTTCCCGAAGGGATAATTTGTCGTCCTGGGCACGCTGTGCCAAATCAGTTGTGGTAATCGGAGCCGAAGTCATAAATAACTCCCGGAGATGATGTGCGAATAATATCCCGCTGAAGTGCGGGCTTTAATTGTGTTATTTGCAAATTACGTTATTTATTCTGCACTAAATGTTGGGGGCAACAAGGGAAGGAAAAAGTATAAAAAGAGGACGATTCCGACCTGATGGTAAAAATGTGATTTTGATCCAGCAGACGGCTATTTTATCGTGAATAATCAAAGGTAACAGGGGTTATTAATGCTATTAAAAGCGGAATATTGAATGTCTATGCTTGAATTGTCCATGTCACTTCCGATTAAGGTGCAAAATGGTGGATTGTTTATTTCCCGAGGCATCGGCAGCCATCCGGCTCGTCAGCTTCACTCCTGGGAAATAATCTTTGTGGAAAAAGGAACATTAACGATCCGCGAAAACAACGAGATTTTTAGCGTCAACGCCGGGGAAAGTTTATTGCTCTGGCCGCGGCGTTTACACGTCGGAATCGGGCAATTTCCGGCAGATTTAAAATTCTACTGGCTGCATTTTGAAGTGACCTCAGGTGAAAACGTTTCGCTGCCTGAGGCGCTGCTGTCGATTCCGCAGCACACGCGCGTCAGCGAGCCGCAGTATATTATTTCGTTGTTCCGCCAATTCTTACGCGAGCAGGAAAATATTCATCGTAGCGTGGCGCTGGAGCTGATCCTGCTGCTGATTCTGCAGCAAGTTTCGGCGGCAGCGGGCGAACAGCCCGCCGACAGCCCCGGCAACGCGCTGGCGTGGAGAGCGCAGCAAATCATTCGTACCCGGTTTCATTTGCCCCTTTCCGCATCCACGCTGGCGCAGGAGCTGCACTGCAACGCCGATTATCTGGGGCGGATTTATCGCCATGTTTTCCGGCTGACCTTAACCGAAGCGCTGCACCGTCAGCGGGTGAGGGCGGCGGAAAAGCTGCTTATCAGCGATTCCCTGTCGCTCACCGAGGTGGCGATGAAATGCGGATTTAACGATGTCGGCTATTTTCGCAAGATTTTCCGTAAGCATACCAGCCTGACGCCCGCGGCGTGGAAGCGTCGTTACTGCAAGGAACATATTAATTCGGCGTAGGGTTGATGGGTTTTCCCGCCGGGGAAGAGCAGCCCGGACAGATGCGCAGCATCGCCTCCGGGAAAATTCTGCAACATTCTGCACGCTTCCCCCGGGGGCGGCGCAAAGCGCCTGCCCGGGCTATGTGACCGCAGACCGCCGGGGACGCGTAGCCCGGACAGATGCGCAGCATCGCCTCCGGGAAAATTCTGCAACATCCTGCACGCTTCCCCCGGGGCGGCGCAAAGCGCCTTGCCCGGGCTACGGGACCGCAGACCGCCGGTAGCCCGGATAAGGCGTTAGCCGCCATCCGGGAATCCCGCGGTGTTAGTTTTGCCCGTAATAGGCATTCGCGCCGTGTTTACGCAGGTAGTGTTTATCGAGCAGTTCAGACTGCATATCCGGCAGCTGTGGCGCCAGCTGGCGCGAGAACAGGCCCATATAGGCGCACTCTTCAAGTACCACGGCGTTATGTACGGCGTCGGCCGCATCTTTACCCCAGGCAAACGGGCCGTGCGAATGGACTAATACCGCCGGGATTTGCGCCGGATCCAGACCGCGCTGTTCAAAGGTTTTGATAATCACTTCGCCGGTCTGATACTCATACTCCCCGTTAATCTCCTCAACGGTCATCGGCCGGGTGCAGGGAATGGCGCCATAAAAATAGTCGGCGTGGGTGGTGCCCCAGGCGGGGAGATCGAGACCGGCCTGCGACCAGATCGTCGCATGGCGGGAGTGGGTATGCACGATCCCGCCGATCTGCGGATAGCGACGATAAAGCGCCAGATGCGTTGGCGTATCCGAAGAGGGTTTTTTAGCGCCTTCAACGATCTTACCGCTGGCGATCTCTACGACCACCATATCGTCGGCGGTCATCACCTCATATTCGACGCCGGAGGGCTTAATGACCATCAGACGGCGCGTTTCATCCACCGCGCTGACGTTGCCCCAGGTAAAGGTGACCAGCCGGTGCGCCGGGAGCGCCAGGTTTGCCGCCAGCACCTCGGCTTTCAGTTGCTCTAACATATGAAACCTCCTTCCTGCATCCGTGATTCAATCCAGCGCCGGGCCTGGATAATCTCCAGTACCGGTTCGCTGGCCTTCTCCGTCCACATCTCAATCAGAAACGAACCGCGGTAGTTCAGCTCATGCAGCGTCTTAAAGATGCCGACAAAATCAACGCATCCTTCACCGAACGGCACGTCGCGGAACTGGCCCGGGCTATCGTCGGTCACGGGCAGCGTGTCCTTCAGGTGGATGGCGGCGATACGATCGATACCCAGTTTCAGCTCGGCGGTGACGTCGTTCCCCCAGGCGCTGAGGTTGCCGACGTCCGGATAGACGGTAAACCACGGTGACGAAAGCCTCTCGTCCCACTTTTTCCATTTGCTGATGGAGTTCATAAAGGCGGTGTCCATGATCTCCACCGCCAGCATCACCTGCGCGGCGGCGGCCTGTTCTACCGCCCAGGCCAGCCCTTCGGCAAAACGCTGCCGGGTGCCTTCATCGTGCTCTTCGTAATAGACGTCGTAACCCGCCAGCTGAATAGTACGAATCCCCAGATCGCGCGCCAGGCGGATGGCTTTGGTCATAATCTCCCGCGCCCGCTCGCGTACCGCCTCGTCGCGGCTGCCAAAGGGGAAACGGCGATGGGCGGACAGGCACATTGAGGGAATAGCGACGCCGGTTTCCAGCATCGCGCTCACCAGCGATGCCCGCTGGGCCGATGTCCACTCCAGGCGCGAAAGGCGTTCGTCGGTCTCGTCCACCGACATTTCGACAAAATCAAAACCGCAGCTTTTGGCCAGCACCAGCCGTTCAGGCCAGCTGAGATCCTTCGCCAGCGCTTTTTCATAAATACCTAACGGGTGGTTACGCATGCTGTTCTCCCCAGATAGCGTCGATTTGCGCGTGGAATTCGGCGGCAACCCGTGCCGGATGGGCAGCGCCTGCCAGCGCGCGCCCGGCAATAAACGCTTTGACGTTGATATCCTTGAACAGCGGCAGATCGGCCGGGGTAATCCCGCCGGTGATCGATAGCTCAAGGCCAATGTCGGAGAGCGCTTTCATGCGCGCCAGATCCGCCTCCCCCCACTGCTGCCCGCTGGCCTGGGCATCGCGCCCGCGATGGTAAATTGCCTGATGGACGCCGGTACGGTACCAGGCGCGGGCGTCATCCAGCGTCCAGTTGCCGAACAGCTCCATCTGAATTTCACCGCCGCAGGCCTGGGCCACGGCGTGGCCTTTCTCGACCGTGGCGAGCGGCGCGGCGCAGATGATGGTCATCCAGTTGGCGCCAGCGCCAAAGGCCTGCTGCGCCAGGGTTTGACCGGCGTCGGCGACTTTCCAGTCGGCGACGATGATCTTCTGCGGACACTGGGCGCGCAGGGCTGTAACTGCGTTAAGCCCCTCGGTCAAACAGAGGATGGTCCCCGCCTCCACGATATCAACGTGATCCTGTAGCAGGGCGACATCGCGCTGCGCAGCCTGAAGGCTGGTGTGGTCGAGCGCCAGCTGCAGTAATGGTCGGCTCATAATGCGTGCTCCTTAATACGGGTGTGGTAGCCCTGTAGTGCTTCAATCAAATCCTGGTAGTGGCGGTATTTGCGCTGATAGCGCGCGTGGGCGGTCATATCGGGCAGCAGCGTGCGTACCGGGTGCAGCAGGGCGCGCCGGGCTTCGCTAAAGCTGCGGTATACGCCGGTGCCGACGCGCGCCGCGAGGGCAGCGCCAAAGCAGCCGGTCTCTTCCACCTGCGGCAGTTCAACGCGTAAGCCGCTGACGTCCGCCAGCATTTGCATCCAGACGTCGGAGTGCGCCGGGCCGCCGGTGACGCGCAGGGCCTGAACGCTTGTAAAGCGTTCGCGCATACGGTTGAGATGGGTCATATGGCTGAATACCACGCCTTCATAAACCGCCTGCAGCAGGTGCGCGCGGGTATGCAGCGCCTGCATGCCGTAAAAGCCGCAGGTCATCTCCAGCCCGGCGTTGCTACCGTAGAGAAACGGCAGAAAAAACAGCTCGCTCCCGGCTTTCGGCAAACTGGCTACGGCCTGATTGATCTCATCAAACGAGAGATCGCCCCACTGGGCGGTAAACCATTCGAGGTTGCCGGATGAGGTCGGGCTGGCTTCGTGAACGATATACTGGCCGTCATTGACGTAGCGGCCATAGACGTAAGGGTGAGCCTCATGTTCGCGCAGACCGTGAGCGATACCGCTGGTGACGGCCCAGGTTCCCATCACCGCATTGAGGGTCGACTCATCCTCAATCCCGGCGCAAAGGGCGGTGGAGACCACGTCAAACAGGCCGCCAACGACGGGAGTACCCGCCGCCAGACCGGTTAAAGCGGCTGCCTGAGCGGTGATCTCCCCGCATATTTCGGCTGACCCTACAACGGGGGGCAGCGCGCTATCCACTTCGCCGATCCCCAGCCATTGGGTCAGACACGGGTCGTACTGGCCCGTGGACATGTTGTAGAGGTTGGACTCGGAGATGTTGCTCTCCTCGCAGCCTTTCACGCCGGTTAGGCACCAGCGCAGATAGTCATGCCCCATCATCACGCAGCCAATTTGCGCGTAGCGCTGGGGGTCATTCTCTTTGACCCAGCGCAGCAGAGAAGCCGGATGCCCGGTCCATAGCGTCTGGCGGGTAACGGGATAGAGCCGTTCGGGAATACGGTCCCGCTGCCAGCGCTGAACGATATTCAGCGCCCGACGATCGGAGGAGAGGATGGCGTTACCCAGCGGCCGATCCTGCTTATCGAGGAGAAAGAGACCCTTACCCTGAGCGGAGATGCCCACGCCTTTAATCTGTTCACCGGATACCCCTGCCCGTTGTAATAGTCCGGCAATGGTTGCCGCGCAGTGTTGCCAGAGCTGATGCATGTCGCGTTCGGCGTAACCCGGCAGGGGCGACATCGTCTGTAGCGCTTGCCGCACAATGCCATGTTCATGACCTTCGGCATCATATAAACCGGCTTTCAGATACGTGCCGCCACAATCAATACCCAGCCAGAAGGCCTGTTTCTTGCTCATCTTTCGCATCTCATTCTTGCCGGGAGGACCCGGCATATTTCGCAGGCCCGGCAGGCGCAGCGCCGCCGGGCTCGATTTTACGCAGTGCGTTTATGTGGGTTTATCGTCTTTACCGGCGCAGCACCGGCATCGCATTTCGCCGGCAGCAGCAGCGCCATCAGCGCGGCCAGCGCCAGGGAGATCGCCAGGCAATAAACGCCGGCGTCTTTGCTGTACAGCGTGATCAGAACCCCGACCGCATAAGGACCACAAAATCCGCCGAGGTTGCCAAGCGCGTTGATAACCCCGCGCGCGCCGCCCGCCATTTCAGCGCTGAACAGACGTGCCGGGATGGTCCAGAACACGCCAGCCGCCGATTGCAGGAAGAATCCGCAGCCGACCAGCGCGGCATAGGAGAGCCATATTTGATTTTTCAGCGCCACCGACAGGAACATGCACAGAGCGAAGCCAATCAGCGGCAGGCAGACGAACAGCTTGCGTTTACCGGTTCGGTCTGAAAGAGAAGAGAACAGGAACATCCCGGCAATGGCGCCGACGTACGGCAGAATGGCGAGCATCCCGACCTGCCCCATGCTGCTGTGGGTTAATTCTTTCAGAATGGTGGGCAGCCACAGGGTGTAGCCGTAAATGCCGGTCTGGTAGAAGAAGTTCAGGGCGATAAGCTGCCACATGGTTTTGTCGGAGAGAACGGCGCTCAGAGAGGCGTTTTTCACCTCGGTGCCGGCAATGGCCCTTTGCTCTGCGGCCAGCGTCTCGACCAGATAGTTCTGCTCTGCTTTAGAGATCCAGCGCGCTTCCTGCGGACGGTCATAGATGGTGTAGGTCCACAGAACTAAAACAACCAGCGAGAGCAAACCTTCGATAATAAACAGCCAGCGCCAGTCGAGAACCGTGATGATCCAGCCTGAAAGCGGGGCGGTGATAATCCCGGCAATCGGCACGAACATAATGACAATCGCGTTGGCGCGACCGCGTTCCGCATCAGGGAACCAGTTACTGATCATGGTGAGAACAACCGGCAGCATGCCGCCTTCCGCCACGCCTAGTAAGAAGCGCAGAGCCAGCAGCTGGTACTGATTGGTAATTAACCCCGTCAGCACGGAGATAACCGCCCAGGCGACCAGCGACCAGCCGATAAATTTCTTACCGCTGCCGTGAACGGCAATTTTCCCGCCGGGAACCTGTAAAAATAGATAACCGATAAAGAAAATACCGCCCGCCAGCCCCGCCATGGTGGCGGAAATACCTAAGTCGGCGTCCATGCCGCCGGGCATGGCAAAGGCAATATTGACCCGGTCCATATAAGAAATAATACAGGTGATCAGTATTGGGGGAATAATTCTTAACCAGCGCTGGCGCGGTATATCTTTGGGTGTAGAGTTAGAGGTTATATTCATCTTTATAGTCTCGTAATATTAAAAAATATTCTGGCGATGAAGGTGGTTATTATTATTGTGCTTGTTTTAGCGCTGAGATGCCGTCGCGTAATATCGCGATGCGATGGTCAACGTTTGCGCTGGCAGTGATTTCCAGTAATTTGATACCTGAGAATTGCAGGGGATCGGCTCCTGAGCAGGCAAATAATTCACGGGCGTGGTCGGTGGTCATCAGGCCCTGCGGGCAGAAAGGCGCGAACGGCGCGTGTAAATCCTGCCATTCGCCGTACTCGCCGGTTTGCGTCGTGCCGGAAAACATCAGCGCGCCGAGCTTCCCTGCCCGTTTTGCCTGCTGCGTATGGGTGAGCGGTAGAACGGTATTCCGCCCTTCAATAGCAGAGCGCGCCCAGTTGATACAGATGCTGATGTCGTAGTCGGCAATGGCTTCCAGCACGTTTTCTAACGGCAAAAATCCTTTGCGCGGCGCGGTGCCGGTCATCGCGTCGCAGTGCTCCAGAACCAGCTCGCAGGACCAGTCCCAGCGGGTAATCTCTTTTAATGAACGAGCAAAGGCGTCGGTAGCCTGCTCCACGTTGGCATTGCCCGCCAGCGGGGCGGCGTGAAGCTCAAGGGCAATGACCTTTCCGGCGGTCTTACCATTGATTTTAGCGATCTTCTGCTGCAGGTGACGATAGTACTCCACGCAGGCTTTGCGCTGCTCTTCGTCGCTGGATGCCAGCCCAAAGCCGCCGTTTTCACCGCGGCGGCGCATGGTTTCCATGATGGCGGTAACGACAATCTGCCAGTGTCCCGGGGTATGGCGCAATAACCACTCGTCGCCGAGCGGATGAAGATGTTCAAGGCAGGGTTGCTCCAGCCCGCGAATATCCGGGGTGTCGGAGAGCTGCCGCCAGAATTCCGTCTCTTCCTCTTCACTCTTTTGGTGAAATGAGGGTGCACAGGGGTACGCACCGATAATGTAACCGGTATTATTCGAATTCATTTTGTGCTCCTTATTATAAAACTGAAATAGCGACCTTAACGACTATTTTGCGGATCGGGGTGGCTACAGTTTTATTACATCCAGGACGATGCACATCTTGCGGGAAAAATATCGCATAGTTGCCTGGCGTCATTTCAAAGAACGATTCATGTTCGCTGTCGTGATAGAAAATAATATCGCGCTGTTCTAACAACGATTCGCTGATTTGATTATTGCCGGTATCAATGGCGATACCGATTTTTTCTTCACCCCACGCCAGAAACTGGATATCCAGATAGCGACGGTGAACCTCCGGACGATTGTCAGCGGCATCTCGGGTGGTTAAGTCAATAATCTGCGCGAAGATGTTCTTGCCGTCGATTTCCACGACGCCGGGTTCCAGCGCGTGAAAATCCGTCGTGCGCAGGAAATCAAGCGCCTGTTCAATGGCCGCGGGCAGACGACACGGATTCGGTTGAGCAATATGGCCAAAAATCATGGGTGAGCTCCTTACAGCGCCTGAATTTTGGCCCATACGCTGTCATCGACGGTAATACCGTTGCGGCGGTTTTCATCCAGCAGTCGGGTAAATTCATGGCCGGGCAGGCGGACCGCCACATTTTCATCGGCGCGTTCGGCGGTGGTGATGAAATCCATAATCCGCTGCAGTTTGGCGTCGCGGGTTGCGCCATCGATCAGCTTATCCACTTCTATGGCGATGAAGATCTGCGAAACGCCATATTCATCGCTGTTTTCCTGAGTCACTTCGGCAACGGAAGAGCCGTTGGAAAGCAGGGTGGCAATCATATCCAGCACGATCGACAGGCCGGAACCTTTCCAGTAGCCCATCGGCAAAATACGGCGGTTTTTCTCGATAACCCCCGGTTCTTTGGTCAAATGACCTTCATCGTCGAATCCGCCGTCCACGGGCAGCTCGCGGCCGGCAAGGCGGTTAACTTCCAGCATGCCGTAGGAGAACATCGACATCGACATATCCACCATGGTGATCGGCGTCGACGGAATGGCGACGATCAGCGGATTGGTACCGATACGGCACTCCTTAGCGCCCCATGGCGGCATAACGGCGATGGAGTTGGTCCAGCAGATGCCGATGTAGCCTTTTTCCGCCGCCTGCCAGCCATAGCTGCCGCCGCGCATCCAGTGGTTGGCGTTACGTAACGCCACCAGGCCGATACCGTGATCGGAAGCCAGTTCGATGGCCCGGTCCATCATCTTTTTCGCCGTCAGGTTGCCGATGGAGCGCTGGGCATCCCACTGTTCGATAGCGCCTAGGCTGGTCACCCGCTGCGGTTTAGCCTCGGGGATGATGTCGCCGTTGTCCAGCTGCTGGATGAAGCGAGGAAAGCGGTTCACGCCGTGAGAATAGACGCCGGATTCGGTGGTGCGGGCAAACATTTCTGCGCAGGCATCGGCGGTTTCTGCGGCGATACCCCGCGCCAGCAGTACTCGATTGAATGCCTCTTTTAACTGCTCAAACGTTACTTTCATTCCTGTTTCCCTGGTCAGAGTTGATCGCTTTTTTATCTCTAAATTTCACTATGCGAAATCTGATTTCAAATATAGCGATCAATTTTTATCAGATCAACGGGCGGCGTTATTTTTAAAAATCATAAAAATCATAAAGTTGTGTTTTTTCGGTTCAGATCGTGAACTGAAACACACTTTGCGCTACCATCTGAACGCGACAAAAACGGGGAGCGGAAACGATGGGCACAAAAGAGAGCGATGTAACGCAAGACAAAGAGAGGCCTGCCGGAAGCCAGAGCCTTTTTCGTGGGTTGATGCTGATTGAGATCCTGAGTAATTACCCAAACGGATGCCCGCTGGCGCATCTGTCGGAACTGGCGGGCCTGAACAAAAGCACCGTTCATCGCTTATTGCAGGGGCTGCAATCCTGCGGCTACGTGACGCCAGCCCCAGCGGCGGGGAGCTATCGTCTGACGACAAAGTTTATCGCCGTTGGCCAAAAGGCTTTGTCGTCGCTCAATATCATCCACGTCGCGGCGCCGCATCTTGAGGCGCTCAACCTGGCCACCGGCGAGACGGTGAACTTCTCCAGCCGTGAAGATGACCACGCTATCCTGATTTATAAGCTGGAGCCGACCACCGGCATGCTGCGTACGCGCGCCTATATTGGCCAGCATATGCCGCTGTACTGCTCGGCAATGGGCAAGATTTATATGGCGTTTGGCCATCCTGACTACGTTGAGAGCTACTGGAATTCACACCAGGATATTATTCAGCCGCTGACCCGGAATACCATTACCGGCTTACCTGCGATGCATGATGAGCTGGCGCAGATCCGCGAGCGTAATATGGCGATGGACAGGGAAGAGAACGAGTTGGGCGTGTCCTGCCTGGCGGTCCCGGTTTTCGATATTCATGGACGCGTGCCTTATGCCATTTCTATCTCCTTATCAACATCGCGCCTCAAGCAGGTAGGAGAGAAGAATTTACTCAAGCCGCTGCGCGATACGGCAGAGGCGATTTCCCGCGAACTGGGCTTTTCCGTGCGGGAAGGGTAAGGCAGATGACCAAATTGTCCCGGGCATCTGAGAGAAAACGCCGCTGACTCCATTCAGGATCAAGGCGCGGAAGCGGTTTTTTCTGGCACTCTGCGTTTTTATCCCCAGTGGAGCAAGGATGAACCGGTTTATTATCGCGGATGCGCAAAAGTGCATCGGCTGCCGTACCTGTGAAGTCGCCTGCGTGGTATCCCATCAGCGGGACCAGGACTGTTCTGGCGTTTCCGCCATGCGCTTTGCGCCGCGGATCCGCGTGGTGAAAAATGACGAACTCTCGACGGCGACGCTTTGCCGCCAGTGTGAAGATGCGCCCTGCGCCAACGTCTGCCCCGAGGGCGCTATCCGCCGGGAAAATTCGGTCTGGCGCGTTGATCAGCGCCGCTGCATCGGCTGCAAAAGCTGCATGGTGGCGTGCCCCTATGGCGCGATGACGGTGATGCGGGTGGAGGAGGGCGTACAGGCGCTGAAGTGCGATTTGTGCGGCCATCGTGAAGAAGGCCCGGCCTGCGTGGCGGCATGCCCGACGCAGGCGCTGCGCTGCATGGAACCGATGGAGCTGGAGAGAATAGCCGCTGAACGTCGCCAGCGGATGGCGCTGGCGATGTAGCGATGATGCCTTCTTACGGCGTGTTCCCGGAGGCGGCGCTGGCGCGCCTTGTTCGAGCTGCCTGTCCGCAGATCGCTGGAAGCCTGTAGCCCGGCTGAGCGCAGCGCGAGCCGGGAATATATCTGGATTATTCAGGATCCTGGCGCTCGTTTACGCGTCCTGTTCACCCCATGCGCGTTCAACTTCTTCGGCGAGAATCTTCACGCCTGCTTCAATCTTCTCCGGGTCCGGCACATAGTTCATGCGCATGCACTGATGCGTGTGCGGCCACGGTTTATCCAGGCCAGGGAAGAAATAGTCGCCCGGTACCATCAGAACGCCGCGCTTTTTCAGGCGCTGGTACAGCAGCTCGGTAGAAATCGGCAGATCCTTAAACCATAGCCAGAGAAAAATCGCGCCTTCCGGTTTATGAATCAGGCAGCGATCTTCCGGCAAATAGCGGCGAATAATGGCGATAGTCTCCTGAACGCGCTGGTAGTAGAACGGCTTAATCACCGTTTCCGACAGGCGCAGAAGATCGTTGCGTTTAATCATCTCGCACATCATGGCCGGCCCCATTCCGCCGGGGGCGAGGCTGATAATGCCGTTCATATTACTGATGGCGGTGATGATTTTTTCGTTAGCGATGATAATCCCGCAGCGGCTACCCGGCAGGCCCAGCTTGGAGAGGCTCATGCACAGCACGATATTCGGATTCCACAGCGGCCTGGCGTCGCTGAAAATAATCCCCGGGAACGGAACGCCGTAGGCGTTATCAATCACCAACGGGATGCCGTGCTGGTTGGCCAGCGCATCCAGCTTAATCAGCTCATCGTCGGTGATCACGTTGCCCGTTGGGTTGGTGGGGCGGGAAACGCAGATCATTCCCGTCTCGTCCGTGACCTGCAAATGTTCGAAATCCACGTGGTATTTAAACTGGCCTTCCGGCAGCAGCTCAATGTTCGGGCGAGTGGCGACAAACAGATCTTCTTCAAGGCCGGCATCGGCGTAGCCGATGTACTCGGGCGTCAACGGAAACAGCACTTTACGGGTGGTTCCATCCGCGCGACGGCCTGCGAAGAGGTTAAACAAGTAGAAAAACGCGCTCTGACTGCCGTTTGTCAGTGCAATATTCTGTGGTTCGATCTCCCAACCCAGTTCATCACGCAGCATCTGCGCCAGCAGGGCCAGCAGCTCGCTTTTACCCTGCGGACCGTCATAATTACAAAGCGCATCAAGGGCTTTACCGCTGTTCAGCATGTCGGCCAGCAGGCTATGGAAGTAATCATTCATTTCCGGAATCTGCGCGGGATTGCCGCCGCCCAGCATGATGGCGCCCGGGGTACGCAGGCCGTCATTGAGGTCTTCCATCAAGCGGGTGATGCCCGAATGACGGGTAAATTTGTCGCCAAAAAGTGAAAATGTCATCGCGATTAGTCTGTCGGTATTCCAGGAAAGTGGGTAACCATAACGCCAGCGCAGACAGGGTGCAAATCGAGGTATTAGTGAGATATTTTGTTTTTATGCTGCTAAATGAATATATTTTGGATTTTTGTTCTGAAGAGGCTCCCCCGAGTGTCAGGGGAGCCTTGGGTCAGAAGGCTACTGCTGGCCTGCCCATACCACCATCACTTTGTCATCGCCGGTCTCGCGAATAAAGCCGTAGCCTTTCGCCATCGATAGGGTGGTTTGTTTACCCATGCCAATCGCCGGATGACGGGCGCGGAACTGGCCCAGTTTCTCCCAGTGGGTCACGCTGCGCGCGGCTTTGCCGCTGACGTCCTGCCAGTTCATATCTGAGCGCGTCCCCTGTAGCGGATCGGAGCCGGTCGGGCCGAACGGTCGCGAGGATTCATCGCCGTAGAAGATCTGCACTGCGCCAGGCGCGAGCAGCAGCAATTCCGCCGCCGTGCTGCCGCCTTCGCGGAACAGGCTGGTATCGTGCGAGGAGAGATAGCTTAACACATTGAAATCCTGAAGCTTCTCTGCCATATGTTGCCAGGTCAGGTCGATATTCGCCAGGCAGCTTGTCGCTTTCGCCGCCTGATCCTGATAATCAAAATTCAGCATTGCGTCAAAACCGTGGCGATAGTAGTCGCTCTGCATCACGCCGTGGCCCCAGGCCTCGCCGGTCATCCAGAACGGCGCGTTATCCAGCGCTTTATCCGGATTGGCTTTTTTCCATTCCGCCAGCGCTTCAGTGGCCTGGGTTTTTAACTGTAGCCAGGCGGCCTGCTCGACGTGCTTGGCGGTATCGACGCGGAAGCCGTCGATGCCGTAGTCGCGCACCCATTGGCTCAGCCAGTGGGTCAGATAATCGCGCGGCGTATAGCCGGGGATCGCTTTGGCCGCGGTATCCGGCTTATGGCGATAGAAGTTTGGCAGGCCGGATGGCGCCGTGGATTCGGTTTTCAGATCCGGCAGGAAGGCCAGCGACATCGTCAGGTCATCAAATCCGGGGTTGTCGTAATCGCCAATATCGGTGCGGATCCACTTTTTGCCCCACCATTTTTCCCAACCGGCTTTGTCGCTGAAGTTAATGTAGTCGTTAAAGCTGTGCCAGCTTTGTCCCGCGCGGGGCTTCCAGTCGGTCCAGCGCTCTCCGAGGGTCTTTTTCAGCTCATCGCCCTGGATGTACAGCGAGCCAAACTGAAACTCCTGCATATCGGCCAGGGTCGCGTAGCCGGTATGGTTCATCACCACGTCGAACAGAATGCGGATCCCGCGCTTGTGGGCCTCATCGACGAGGCGGCGCAGATCGTCTTCCGTTCCCATATTGGCATCCAGCTTCGTCCAGTCCTGGGTGTAATAGCCGTGATAGGCGTAGTGCGGGAAATCGCCTTTCGTACCGCCGCCGACCCAGCCGTGGATTTGTTCCAGCGGCGAACTGATCCAGAGCGCGTTAACGCCGAGCTGCTGGATGTAATCCAGTTTGCTGGTCAGGCCCTGCAGGTCGCCGCCGTGGAAGGTGCCAATTTCCTGCATGCCGTCTTTGTGGCGGCCATAGCTATTGTCGTTGGCCGGGTTGCCGTTGACAAAGCGATCGGTCAGCACGAAATAGACGGTGGCGTTATGCCAGTTGAACGGCGCGGCGGCTTCCGTTTCCGCGCGTTCAAGCAGCAGCAGACCATTGCTGTTAAACGCCGGCTGGAGGGTAACTTTACCGCTGCTGACGGTCGCGATATTACCGCTATAGAAATCGCGAACTTTACTGCCTTCGGCGAAGGATTTGCTGACGTCAATGGTAAGCGGCTTGCCATCCCATTTCGGACACTGCTTCATCTGCGGCGCGGCGGCGGCGGTCTGTTTCTCCTCCAGAGAGACCATCATGGTTGGCGTACCTGAACGGGTATCGACTTCCAGGGTATAGCGGCCATCGCGGAATACGCGCCACTGCGGCGCCGGATCGCGGCAAGGCTCCATAGACAGCATCTGGTTGAGCTTGATCGCGCCGGCAGGCTGCCAGCACTGTTGGTCAAAATTAATCCGCAGAGGGCGCGTACCCTTTGCTACCTCGTTTTGACTGATAAATCTGCCGGTGCCTTCTTCGGTAAAGGCGGGGAAATCTGCGGTAGTCCAGGCGGCGAAGGCCATCCCAGGCAACAGCAGCGACGCAAGCGCAGCGAGTTTCATTCCGGAGTCCTGTGTGCGGTTTTTTGTTCAGTTTGCGCGTCTGGCTGTCTAATGAACTCATCCCACCGGCGCTTTTCCAGGGAGGATGAAAAAGGGTGAGTGATCGCGTTCAAAAAACAAGCAAAAAATGCGAGGGTTGTCGCATTTTTGTACTGTTGTCATGGGGCGGAAACCGATTTCAGATGACAGCTTTTCGGAATTGGACTATTTCTGTGGGTGCGTCATCTGGGTATTTTTGATACTATTCGCGATTCAACTATCGATTTTTTGTGAAAAACAAGGCGTTGGAATGATTGCATCCGACCAGGAGACCTAATGATATCGACTCCCATTCGACGATATGGGGCCGCGATACTCATGTTACTTACCTGCATATTTTCAGGTAGTGTGCTGGCAACAACACACACAGCAACAACGAGTCATAAAGCCCCAATAGTTAAGAAGAAAAGCACCGTTAAAGTAAGCAAGGTAAGCAGTAAACAAGAGTATTCTCGCAATAGTGTAAAGAGCAGTTCACTTCCTGATTTGCGAAAATACCCTTCCGGGACACCAAGGAAAAAAGCGTTTCTCCGGACGGTAATGCCTTACATTACGAAACAGAATCAGGTGATTACCGCCGATCGTAACTGGCTTGTTTCCAAGCAGTACGATGCGCGCTGGTCGCCGAGCGAGCGTACGCGGCTGAAAGAGATCGCCTCTCGCTATAAAGTGAAGTGGTCCGGCAATACTCGCCATATTCCATGGAATTCGCTGCTTGAGCGCGTCGACATTATCCCGAATAGCATGGTCGCTACCATGGCAGCGGCGGAAAGCGGCTGGGGAACGTCAAAGCTGGCGCGGGTGAACAACAATTTATTTGGTATGAAGTGTGGCGGTGGAAACTGCCGCGGTGCGATGAAGGGCTACTCCCAGTTTGATTCGGTGGAAGAGTCCGTTCAGGCCTATGTCAGAAATCTGAATACGCATCCGGCCTACTCGTCGTTCCGTAAATCGCGTGCGCAGCTGCGTAAAGCCGATCAGGAAGTGACCGCCAGCACAATGATTCATAAGCTGAAGGGCTATTCGACCAAAGGGTCGAGCTATAACAACTATCTCTTCGCGATGTATCAGGATAACCAGCGGTTGATAGCCGCGCACATGTAATTGCTCTTACATGTCATCATTGATGCCCGGTGCGTAAGCCCGGGCATTTTTCTTTGCGCGCTACATCATGACTTCGCTGTGCCGGTCGCGGTACTCCTTCGGCGTCACGTCGTACTCTTTCTTAAACACCGAATAGAAATACTGCAGCGACGGATAGCCGCACATCTGGGAGATTTCGTTAATCGATAGGGTGGTTGATACCAGCAGACTGCGCGCTTTTTCCAGCTTCTCGCTGTGGATCACCGTATGAATGGTTTCGCCGACTTCCTCTTTGAAGCGCTTTTCCAGATTCGAGCGGGAAATACCCACGGCGTCCAGCACCTGCTCAACTTTAATCCCTTTACAGGCGTGGTTACGGATATAGTGCATCGCCTGAATGACCGAAGGATCGGTGAGCGAACGGTAGTCGGTGGAGCGGCGTTCTACCACGCGCATCGGCGGGATAAGCTGACGCTGAAGCGGCAGCTCTTCATTCTCCAGCAGGCGATGCAGCAGCTTTGCCGCCTGGTAGCCCATCTGACGGGTGCCCTGCGCAACGGAGGAGAGCGCCACGCGCGACAGGTAGCGGGTAAGCTCTTCGTTATCTATGCCGATAACGCACAGCTTTTCCGGGACGGGGATATGCAGCCGCTCGCAGGCCTGTAATACGTGGCGCGCGCGGGCATCGGTAACGGCGATGATGCCGGTTTGCGGCGGCAGGGTTTGCAGCCAGTCGGCGAGGCGGTTTTGCGCATGCTGCCAGTTTTCCGGCGCCGTCTCGAGACCCTGATAGACCACGCCGCGATATTTCTCTCTGGCGACCAGCTGGCAAAACGCGTGTTCGCGCTCGGCGGCCCAGCCTTTACAGCTGGAAGCGGGCAGGCCGTAAAAGGCGAAGCGGTTAATGCCTTTTTCCTTCAGATGCAGGAAGGCGCTCTCAACCAGCGCGGCGTTGTCGGTGGCGATATAGTGAACCGGCGGATAGCACTCCGGGCGGTGGAAGGAGCCGCCGACGCCGACAATCGGAACATTCACGTCGCTCAGCAGGTTTTCAATTTCCGGGTCGTCGTAATCGGCAATAACGCCGTCGCCTAACCACTCTTTGATGTTTTCAATTCGTGCCCGAAAATCTTCCTCAATGAAGATATCCCATTCCAGTTGCGATGCTTGTAAATATTCGCCGACGCCCTCAACGACCTGGCGATCGTAGGCTTTGTTGGCATTGAATAACAGCGTAATACGGTGACGCTTTTCAAACATAGTGTTGTTCCTGGTCTCTCTTGCAGGCCATACAATACCGGCCAATGCCCGGATTTTTTCAAGCTACTTGTGCCTAAGTTTGGCGGTAGCGCAAATAATTCGGGCATTTTTTTTCACAGCCCTCAGCTTCGGCGTTTCGTGGCGGAATCCATCCATACCGCGAGCAATAAAATGACCCCTTTAACGATGTACTGCCAGAAGGTGGCGACGTCCATCATGCTCATGCCGTTGTCCAGCGCGGACATGATAAAAGCGCCCATGACCGCGCCCGCGACGCTGCCGACGCCGCCGGCGAGGCTGGTACCGCCGATCACGCAGGCGGCGATGGCGTCCAGTTCGGCGATGTTGCCGGCGGAAGGGGAACCGGCGCCAAGACGCGAGCTGAGAATCAACCCGGCAATCGCCACCATCAGGCCATTAATGGCGAACACCGCCAGCTTGGTGCGTTCCACGCTGATGCCGGATAGACGCGCAGCCTCCAGGTTGCCGCCGATGGCGTAGATGCGGCGCCCAAACGCGGTACGGGTGGCCATAAACATGCCCGCCAGCAGCAGCGCGGCGAGAATCAGTACCGGCGTCGGGACGCCGCGATAGTCGTTTAACAGCCAGATGGCGCCCAGTACAATAACGGCGGTAATCGTCTGGCGGCCAACGGCTGAAGCGGAGGCGGGCGTGGAGAGGCCGAGAGCCTGACGTCGCATACGGCCGCGCCACTGCCAGATGATAAAGGCCGCCATGCCCGCCACGCCGATACCAAAGCCAACGCCATCAGGCAGATAGCTCTGGCCGATTTGCGACATTGCCGGGCTGGTGGGAGAGACGGTGGTCCCGTTGGTAATGCCTATCAAAATACCGCGAAATGCCAGCATGCCGGCGAGCGTCACGATAAACGAGGGGACTTTACGATAGGCAACCCACCAACCGTTCCAGGCCCCCAGCAGCAGGCCAAGCGCCAGGGTGACCACAATGGTCAGCGGTAGCGGCCAGCCCAGCCAGACGTCAAATATTGCCGCTGCGCCGCCGAGCAGCCCCATCATTGAGCCGACGGAGAGATCGATCTCGGCGGAAATAATCACAAACACCATGCCGACCGCGAGAATGCCGGTAATGGCGGTCTGGCGCAGCAGGTTGGAGATATTACGCGCGCTCAGATAAGCGCCTTCGGTGGTCCAGGTGAAAAACAACATAATGGCCACGATAGCGGCGATCATCACGAATACCTGGAGGTTCATCCCCTTCAGCCCCGATAGCGCGCCAGCGGCAGGTGGGGTGAGTTTCATTTCAGACGATGTGTTCTTCGACATGGCGTTCGCTCCTCAGTGCGGCTTCCATCACCTGTTCCTGGGTCAGACCCCGGTTGATCAGATTAGCCTTCAATTTACCTTCATGCATCACCAGCACCCGGTCGCTTAGCCCCAGCACTTCGGGTAGTTCGGATGAAATGACAATGACGGCGATCCCCTGCTGCACCAGCTGATTAATCAGCTTGTAGATTTCGTACTTGGCGCCGATGTCGATGCCGCGGGTGGGCTCATCGAGTATCAGAATGCGCGGGTTCAGCAGCAGGCAGCGGGCGAGGATCGCCTTTTGCTGATTGCCGCCGCTCAGGCGACCGATCGCCAGCTCCGGCGATGAGGTTTTGATCTTCAAACGCTGGATGGATTGCTGAATACAGTGCTGCTCTCCGGCATCGTCAAGGCTGCTCAGCGGACCGGTAAACTGGTTTAACGCGGCGAGGGTGATGTTTTTACCCACCGCCATGACCGGCACAATACCGTCTTTCTTTCTGTCTTCCGGTACCATGGCGATGCCCTGCGCAATAGCCTGCTGGCAGCTGTGAATCGTCACCTGCTGGCCATCAATAAAGATTTTTCCCTGCCAGCGGCCCGGCCAGACGCCGAACAGGCACTGGACCGCTTCGGTACGGCCCGCGCCGACCAGCCCGGCGATCCCTAGTATTTCACCGCGCCGCAGCGAAAAGGAGACGTCATTGACCCGCTTAATATGGCGATTCACCGGGTGCCAGGCCGTCAGGTTTTCCACCCGCAGGATTTCCTCGCCGCAGCTGTGGGCTTCGCTCGGATAGAGGGCGGTAAGCTCGCGGCCGACCATCATGGTGATAATGTCATCTTCGTTCATGCCGTCAGCGTTACGGGTACCGATATGCTGCCCATCGCGGATCACGCAGATGGTGTCGGAGATGGCTTTGACTTCATTGAGCTTGTGGGAAATGTAAATACAGGCAATACCGTGATTTTGCAGATCGCGAATAATATTCAGCAGAATTGCCGTCTCCTGCTCCGTTAACGAGGCGGTGGGTTCGTCGAGAATTAACAACCGTACCTGTTTATTCAGCGCTTTTGCTATTTCGACCAGCTGCTGCTGGCCAAGGCCCAAATCGCCGACGCGGGTATCGGGTGATATGGCTAAATTGACCTGGGCCAGCAGCTTTTCGCAGCGTAAGGTCATGGTTTCGTAATCCAGCAGACCGTGGCGGGAGATCTCCGCGCCGAGAAAAATATTCTCCAGAACGGTCAGATGTTTTACCAGCGCCAGCTCCTGATGAATGATGGCAATCCCTTTGCGCTCGGTATCGCGTATATGGCCCGGCCGCAACGTTTCCCCGGAAAAAATAATCTCTCCCTCATAGCTACCGTGCGGATATATTCCGCAAAGGACCTTCATGAGCGTGGATTTACCGGAGCCGTTTTCGCCGCACAGCGAGACCACTTCTCCGGCGTTAAGCCGCAGACTGACATTATCAATCGCCTTCACCGTACCGAAGGTTTTAGTAATGTTTTTCATTTCGAGTAACCAGGACATAGAGACTCCACATAAGCGATATCCGGCTGGATGGGGCAACGCCCCCGGGAGAGGGCGTCAGAGATTACAGCTCGCTTTTTTTGTGGAAACCGTCTTTGATTACCGTCTGGTCAATGTTGTCTTTATTGACCTCAATGGGCGTCAGCAGCCGGGAAGGCACATCTTTGAGGCCGTTGTTGAGCGTGGCGTCGGCCTTCGGCTGCTTATCGTTGCCCAGTTCGACGGCGATCTCTGCTGCGGTGGTGGCAAGGTCAGCGATCGGTTTGTAAACGGTCATCGTCTGAGTGCCAGCGATAATGCGCTTCACGCCGGCGAGGTCGGCATCCTGCCCGGAAATCGCCACTTTGCCTGCGAGCCCCTGGGCGCTTAACGCCTGAATGGCGCCGCCGGCGGTGGCATCGTTAGAGGCGACGACCGCATCAATTTTGTTATTGTTGGCGGTCAGGGCGTTTTCCATAATCTTCAACGCATTTTCTGGTAGCCATCCGTCGACCCACTGATCGCCGACGACTTTAATTTTTCCTTCATCAATATAGGGCTTAAGAACTTTCATTTGGCCGGCGCGGAAAAGCTTGGCGTTATTGTCTACCGGCGAGCCGCCCATTAAGAAATAGTTGCCCTGAGGCACTTTATTGACCAGGCTTTGCGCCTGCATTTCGCCAACTTTCTCATTATTAAAAGAAATATAGAAATCAATATCGGCGTTATTGATGAGACGATCGTAGGCGAGAACTTTAATTCCCTCCTGTTTAGCCTCTTTTATCACATTACTCAGCACCTGACCGTTATAGGGAATAATAACCAGAACGTCGACGCCGCGATTAATCATATTTTCGATTTGCGACATTTGCGTTTCTTCGTTGCCATTGGCTGACTGGACGAATACTTTTGCACCTAATGATTCAGCTTTATTGACAAAAATATCGCGATCTTTTTGCCAGCGCTCAAGGCGCAGGTCGTCAATCGCCATGCCAATTTTGACTTCTTTCGCAATGCCCGACAGGCTGGTGAGGAGGAGTGAAGCACAGAGCGTTAGGCAAAGGTTCTTTATCTTCATAATAATAACACCTTTTTTGTAAAGTGCAGGATAAGACGAACGATAAAAATAAATGGCCTGATACGTAGCAGATTTTTAACGCGGAAAGGAGCGCTGGCAATTATCTATGCTTATTTTGCCGTTATGAAATTTTGTTTATTTGTTAATTTATGACCGCGATCGTACTTTAATAATTAGTTCTCATCGTATTTCATTGATCTCTCGTGGCGTAAGCAGCGAAGTGAGGGCGTTGTTCTATTGTTTTTGCGACCTGGCGCACGTTTGTGGATTCTCTCAATCACAGTGTGAAATAACGTAATTGAGGAAACTAAAAAGAGAATTCTATATTGGCTTATGACTTATTACTCGCCGCATCCCTGAATATGGAGTTCATTATGCAGACCTATTTTGATCAGCTCGATCGCGTTCGTTATGAAGGCCCGAAATCCGCTAACCCACTGGCTTTCCGTCATTACAATCCGGATGAGCTGGTCCTGGGCAAACGGATGGAAGAGCACCTGCGCTTTGCGGCCTGCTACTGGCACACCTTCTGCTGGAACGGCGCTGATATGTTCGGCGTGGGCTCCTTTAACCGCCCGTGGCAGCAGCCGGGCGAAGCGCTGGAAATGGCGAAACGCAAAGCCGATGTCGCGTTTGAGTTTTTCCAAAAACTAAACGTACCGTATTACTGCTTCCACGACGTTGACGTTTCTCCGGAAGGGGCGTCGTTGAAAGAGTATGCCAACAACTTCGCGCAGATGGTGGATGTGCTGGCGGAAAAACAGCAGCAGAGCGGCGTCAAGCTGCTGTGGGGTACGGCAAACTGCTTTACGAACCCGCGTTACGGTGCCGGTGCGGCAACCAACCCGGATCCGGAAGTGTTCAGCTGGGCGGCCACTCAGGTGGTGACCGCGATGGATGCGACCCACAAACTGGGCGGGGAAAACTACGTCCTGTGGGGCGGCCGCGAAGGCTATGAAACTCTGCTCAATACCGACCTGCGCCAGGAGCGCGAGCAGATTGGCCGCTTTATGCAGCTGGTCGTGGAGCATAAACATAAAATCGGTTTCCAGGGCACGCTGCTGATTGAACCTAAACCGCAGGAGCCAACCAAGCATCAGTACGATTACGACGCGTCTACCGTCTATGGCTTCCTGAAACAGTTCGGCCTGGAAAAAGAGATCAAACTGAACATCGAAGCGAACCACGCGACGCTGGCCGGCCACACTTTCCACCACGAAATTGCGACCGCCATTGCTCTGGGTCTGTTTGGTTCCGTTGATGCTAACCGCGGCGACCCGCAGCTGGGCTGGGATACCGACCAGTTCCCGAACAGCGTTGAAGAGAATGCGCTGGTGATGTACGAAATCCTGAAAGCGGGCGGCTTCACCACCGGCGGCCTGAACTTTGATGCTAAAGTGCGTCGTCAGAGCACCGACAAATACGACCTGTTCTACGGCCACATTGGCGCGATGGACACCATGGCGCTGGCGTTAAAAGTCGCTGCTCGTATGATTGAAGACGGCGAGCTGGATAAACGCGTCGCCAGGCGCTATGCCGGCTGGAACGGCGAGCTGGGTCAGCAGATCCTGAAAGGCCAGATGAACCTGGCGGACATTGCCCAGTATGCCACTCAGCATAACCTGGCGCCGGAGCACCAGAGCGGCCATCAGGAACTGCTGGAAAACGTGGTTAACCGTTACCTCTTTGATCGCTAATGAGGGCGATGATGCCCGGCGAGCCCGGGCATTGGCGATAACCGATGCTTTATTCGCGCCACGCTTAGCCGTGGCGCGTCAGTAAGGAGAGGCTGTATGTATATCGGGATTGATCTGGGCACCTCGGGCGTCAAGGCTATTCTGCTCAACGAGCAAGGCGAGGTCGTGGCTTCGCATACCGAAAAGCTCAACGTGTCGCGTCCGCACCCTTTATGGTCTGAACAAGATCCTGAGCACTGGTGGCTGGCGACGGACCGCGCGATGAAAGCGCTGGGCGCGCAGCACTCGCTGCGCGAAGTCAAAGCGTTAGGTATTGCGGGCCAGATGCACGGCGCGACGCTGCTGGATAAGCAACAGCGCGTCCTGCGCCCGGCGATTTTATGGAATGATGGCCGCTGCGGTGAAGAGTGCGCGCTGCTGGAAGAGAACGTCAGCCGTTCGCGGCAGATAACCGGCAACCTGATGATGCCGGGATTTACCGCGCCGAAGCTGCTGTGGGTACAACGTCACGAGCCTGAGATCTTCAAACAGGTCGATAAAGTCCTGCTGCCAAAAGATTATTTACGTTTGCGCATGACCGGTGAGTTTGCCAGCGATATGTCCGATGCCGCCGGAACGATGTGGATGGACGTGGCGCGCCGCGACTGGAGCGATGAGATGCTCGCCGCCTGCGGTCTGAGCCGCGATAACATGCCGGCGCTGTTCGAAGGATGTGAAGTGACGGGTTCGCTGCGCCCGGCCGTCGCGCAGTCGTGGAATATGCCGGAAGCGCTGGTGGTGGCCGGCGGCGGCGACAACGCGGCGGGGGCGGTGGGTGTTGGCATGGCGGATGCGGGCCAGGCGATGCTGTCGCTGGGGACCTCCGGCGTCTACTTTGCCGTCAGCGACGGCTTTCTTAGCAAGCCGGAAAGCGCCGTACACAGTTTCTGCCACGCGCTACCCGGGCGCTGGCATCTGATGTCGGTCATGCTGAGCGCGGCTTCCTGCCTCGATTGGGCGGCGACATTAACCGGCCTCGGCACGGTTCCGGCGCTGATTGCGGCGGCGGAAGCGGCGAACGACGATGCCGATCCGGTCTGGTTCCTGCCCTATCTCTCCGGTGAACGTACGCCGCACAATAATCCGCAGGCCAAAGGCGTCTTTTTCGGCCTGACTCATCAACATGGTCCGGCGGAACTGGCGCGGGCGGTGCTGGAGGGCGTCGGTTATGCGCTGGCGGACGGTATGGATGTGGTTCACGCCTGCGGCGTGAAGCCCGAGAGCGTCACGCTTATCGGCGGCGGCGCGCGCAGCGCCTACTGGCGGCAAATGCTGGCGGATATTAGCGGCCAGCAGCTGGATTTCCGCACCGGCGGTGACGTCGGCCCGGCGCTTGGCGCGGCGCGGCTGGCCCAGCTGGCGTTGCATCAAAATATCGCGTTTTCCGATCTACTTCCTCAGCTCCCGCTGGAACAGGCTCATCGTCCTGATGCCGAGCGCTTTGCTCGTTACGCCCCTCGCCGGGAAACCTTCCGCCAGATTTATCAGCAGCTTTTACCGCTGATGTCCTGATTCTTTCGCCCCTGTCGATGGGGCGAATTCATCTCATGAATAATTTTAAATTCATGTAGTTATCGAGTGTATTTATATATTCTGAATTTATCGTTTCAGGGACGAAAAGTACGGATAAACGCGTTCTGCCAGTCCACAATGGGGCCTGTCTTATGCCAGGGAGGCACCATGAAAAACAATCTTATTGCAAGGCTGTTGATGTCTATTGGCGCACTGGTTTATCTGGTGGGAATCTGGCGAACCTGCCCATTATTTAGCGGTAAAGGCTATTTTCTGGGCGTTCTGGTCATGGGGATGTTTGCTGTGCTCACGCATCAGCGAACGGCGCAAGAAGCACAGCGAGACGGCGATTTTATCTCTCTGTGCCGGCTGGTGGTGCTGCTGTCGGTGGGATTGCTGCTGGTCGGCGCCTGGTTTGTCCCGGCTCCGTGGCGTGAAAAAAGTATTTACGTGATGGCGTGGTTTGTCTGTATGTACGGCGCGTCGGCAACGCCTTATCCCGCTAAAGTCACGGATAAAGCTCGCAATAACTCAGTGGAATAAGCTGTCAGCGGACAGCGAAGAGAGGTCGGCGCAGTCACGGAAGAGCCCGCTGAGTAAACGACGGCGCCGGCGTTGAACCGCAGGCGCCGTTTTTCAGCTCACCAGTCGGCGGCTGTCAATTCGCTGTACCAACATTGATAGCGCCAGGCTACCCAGCAGCGCAGCGCTGAATATCCAGGCAATATCCAACATTGGCCAGCGGGTCAGCTCCAGTCCGCTGGCGCGCAGCGCGTGAATAATCAGCGCATGAAATCCGTAAATGCCTAACGAATGGCGCGCAATAAGCGCAATAAACGGCAGCTGACGCGTATTGAGCGTATTTTTTACCAGCGTCAGCAGGGCGAGCGCGCAGACAAAAACCGCGGGGCCGCAATATAAATACCAGGTATCACCAAAATCGCCGCGCCAGCGCAGTTCGTGCAGCGTGCCGCGTGATATTACCCATACTCCCGTGATGAATAGCCCAGCGCAGAGCGCAGTCAGCCATTTTTTATCGGTATCCAGCGTGCCGATTGCCCGCCCTAATACGCCGTACATCACGTAGTAGAACGTATCGCCGTTGATATAGAGATTGAGCGGCAGCCATTCAACGCCTGCGGCTTTCACCGGGACCATATTGGGGTTTGCCAGAATACCCAGCACCAGCATCAGCGCCAGCAGCATCCTGCCGCTCACCTGTTTAACCTGCACCAGCGGAGAAAGCAGGTAAATGACTACGATAGCGAAGAAGAACCACAGATGGTAGAACACCGGTTTCTGCAGCAAATTTTTCAGCGACAGTTCAACGTTGATGTGGGTAAACAAGGTGATATAGAGCAGCGACAGCGCGCTATAAAAGAGAATGCACAGCGCGATACGCAGAAAATGGCGGGGCTGGGCGCTGCGCTCGCCGAAAAACAGATAGCCTGAAATCATGAAAAACAGGGGGACGCTGACGCGAGATGCAGAGTTGAGGATATTGGCGAGATCCCACTCCAGCAGGCTGATGGTGTGCGGATGCGTGATATACCAGGTGGTACTATGAATCATGACCACCATCATGCAGGCAATGCCGCGCAAATGAGTAATCCAGTGAATTTTTTCCTGCATCAGTGCCTCTGTTTCTCCTTCTCAGAAAGGGTCTGACCGCCCTTATCCGCTGGTATCGCAGTGGAATAATCCGAGTTTTTCGGCATAGACTTGTCGAGGTGTGGCCCAATTCGCACAATGTGCCGATTATTTAACGTAACCTGCACGATAACAATTTACTAACAAGGCGGTCGAGAAAAAATGGTGATGAAATATGTGTTTTCTGGACTACTGCTGTGCCTGCTGGCGGGCTGTAGCGCGACGCCGTCTCCGCCAGTGCAGAAGGCGCAGAAAGCACGGATAACGCCGCAGGCTACCCTCAATATGGCGCAGCTTTGCAAGGATAATGCCGCCGTTCGTTATAGTACAGGCGTGCGCCAGGTTGACATCAGCCATTTCGAGCAGTTTCAGGGGAGCTACGAGCTTTCGGGCAAGACTGCGCGGAATGAACGTTTTATCTGTTCTTTTGACCCGGACGGACAGTTTTTGCATCTTTCCATGCGCTAAACGCGCCCACGGTGGCGCTTATTTCCGCAATTTTCCCTAAACAATCCCGTTTCATACTGTATATCTCGCAGCCAGCGGGTATACTGGCTCCTTCCTTTAAATCCACACGTATCCAGCACGAAATCATATGCAAAAGTTTGATACCAGGACCTTCCAGGGCCTGATCCTGACCTTACAGGATTACTGGGCTCGCCAGGGCTGCACCATTGTTCAACCACTGGACATGGAAGTCGGCGCAGGCACCTCTCACCCGATGACCTGCTTACGCGCATTGGGTCCCGAGCCGATGGCGACCGCCTACGTGCAGCCTTCCCGCCGTCCGACCGATGGTCGCTACGGTGAAAACCCGAACCGTTTACAGCACTACTATCAGTTCCAGGTGGTGATAAAACCCTCTCCGGATAATATCCAGGAGCTGTACCTTGGGTCTCTGAAAGAGCTGGGTATGGATCCGACCATCCACGACATTCGCTTCGTCGAAGACAACTGGGAAAACCCGACGCTGGGCGCCTGGGGTCTGGGTTGGGAAGTGTGGCTGAACGGTATGGAAGTCACGCAGTTCACCTACTTCCAGCAGGTTGGCGGTCTGGAGTGTAAGCCGGTCACCGGCGAGATCACCTACGGTCTGGAACGTCTGGCGATGTATATCCAGGGTGTCGACAGCGTTTACGATCTGGTCTGGAGCGATGGCCCGCTGGGTAAAACGACCTACGGCGACGTGTTCCATCAGAACGAAGTGGAGCAATCCACCTATAACTTCGAATATGCCGATGTGGACTTCCTGTTCTCCTGCTTCGAGCAGTATGAGAAAGAAGCCCAGCAGCTGCTGGCGCTGGAAAACCCGCTGCCGCTGCCTGCCTACGAGCGCATTCTGAAAGCCGCCCATAGCTTTAACCTGCTGGACGCGCGTAAAGCCATCTCCGTCACCGAGCGTCAGCGCTATATCCTGCGCATTCGCACCCTGACCAAAGCAGTGGCTGAAGCTTACTATGCTTCCCGTGAAGCCCTGGGCTTCCCGATGTGCAACAAGAATAAATAAGAGGCGGCCATGTCTGAGAAAACTTTCCTGGTGGAAATCGGCACTGAAGAGCTGCCACCAAAAGCACTGCGCAGCCTGGCTGAATCCTTTGCTGCGAACGTGACCGCAGAGCTGGATAACGCTGGCCTCGCGCACGGTAAAGTTGAATGGTTTGCCGCACCGCGCCGTCTGGCGCTGAAGGTGGCGAATCTGGCGGCTGCGCAGGCAGACCGTGAAGTTGAAAAACGCGGCCCGGCGATTGCCCAGGCGTTTGACGCCAGCGGCCACCCGAGCAAAGCGGCCGAAGGCTGGGCGCGCGGCTGCGGTATCACCGTCGATCAGGCTGAACGTCTGACGACCGATAAAGGCGAATGGCTGCTGTATCGTGCCCACGTGAAAGGCGAGAGCACCGAAGCGCTGCTGCCGAACATGATCGCGACCTCGCTGGCGAAGCTGCCGATCCCGAAACTGATGCGCTGGGGCGCGTCCGACGTCCACTTCGTGCGTCCGGTTCATACCGTGACCCTGCTGCTGGGCGACAAAGTAATCCCGGCCACCATTCTGGGCGTGCAGTCCGATCGCGTTATTCGCGGCCACCGCTTTATGGGTGAGGCGGAGTTCACTATCGATAATGCCGATCAGTATCCGCAGATCCTGCTGGAGCGCGGTAAAGTCATCGCCGATTACGAACAGCGTAAAGCCACAATCAAAGCGGATGCGGAAGAAGCGGCGCGTAAAATTGGCGGCAACGCCGATCTGAGCGAAAGCCTGCTGGAAGAGGTGACTTCACTGGTTGAATGGCCGGTGGTCCTCACCGCGAAGTTCGAAGAAAAATTCCTTGCGGTGCCTGCCGAAGCGCTGGTTTACACCATGAAAGGGGACCAGAAGTACTTCCCGGTTTACGACAACGCGGGCAAGCTGCTGCCGAATTTTATCTTCGTCGCTAACATCGAATCGAAAGATCCGACCCAGATTATTTCCGGTAACGAAAAAGTGGTGCGTCCGCGTCTGGCGGACGCTGAGTTCTTCTTCAATACCGACCGTAAAAAACGTCTGGAAGATAACCTTCCGCGTCTGCAAACCGTGCTGTTCCAGCAGCAGCTGGGTACGCTGCGCGATAAGACCGATCGTATTCAGGCGCTGGCCGGCTGGATCGCTGAGCAGATTGGCGCGGACGTCAATCATGCTACCCGCGCGGGCCTGCTCTCCAAGTGCGATCTGATGACCAACATGGTCTTCGAGTTCACCGACACGCAGGGCGTGATGGGGATGCACTACGCGCGCCATGATGGCGAAGCGGAAGACGTTGCCGTTGCCCTGAACGAGCAGTATCAGCCGCGTTTTGCCGGCGATGACCTGCCGTCTAACCCGGTGGCCTGCGCCGTGGCGATTGCCGATAAGATGGACACCCTGGCGGGTATCTTCGGTATCGGTCAGCATCCGAAAGGCGATAAAGACCCGTTTGCGCTGCGTCGTGCCGCGCTGGGCGTGCTGCGTATCATCGTTGAGAAGAACCTGAATCTGGATCTGCAAACGCTGACTGAAGAAGCGGTGCGTCTGTACGGCGACAAGCTGACGAATGGCAACGTGGTCGACGATGTTATCGACTTCATGCTGGGACGCTTCCGCGCCTGGTATCAGGATGAAGGCTATACCGTCGACACGATTCAGGCGGTACTGGCGCGTCGTCCAACCCGTCCGGCAGACTTCGATGCGCGTATGAAGGCGGTTTCCCACTTCCGTACCCTCGAAGAGTCCTCCGCCCTGGCGGCGGCGAACAAGCGTGTATCCAACATTCTGGCGAAATCAGACGTGACGCTGAACGATATCGTTCACGCCTCCGTACTGAAAGAAGCGGCTGAAATCAAGCTGGCAGGCAATTTAGTCGTGCTGCGCGATAAGCTGCAGCCGTACTTCGCCGAAGGGCGTTACCAGGATGCGCTGATTGAGCTGGCGTCCCTGCGCGAGCCGGTGGATGAGTTCTTCGAGAACGTGATGGTGAACGCAGAAGACCAGGATGTGCGCGTAAACCGACTGACGCTGCTGTCCAAGCTGCGCGATCTGTTCCTGCAGGTAGCGGATATTTCCCTGCTGCAGTAAGTGAATGGGTAATAATAAAAAACCTGCCTGCGGGCAGGTTTTTTTATACTAAAAATATAAGTAAGTGAACCATTAATAATTCGCTGATTGATATTTTCGTTATTTTCATTGATTGCCGGGAATTATTTTAGGAATATGCCAACGTAGTCTGGTCAGATATTTACGGTAGAATGCTGACGGGTGCTTGAGACTGTTTGTCTCAGGCGTTCAGCGGGAGACAAACAGAGAAAAGCCCCACCTGATGATAAATCAAAGTGAGGCTCCCCTATGCATGAACACCATAAGAGTAGCCTCTTACCTGTTGAAAATCAACACGGGAGGCGAGGAATGCCGCAAAAGTATCTGTTGTTTAGCTTAATAGTGATTTGCTTCACTATTTTATTATTTACCTGGATGGTGCGTGATTCGCTGTGTGAATTACAGCTCAGGCAGGGGAATATTGAGCTGGTGGCGTTCTTAGCCTGTGGGATTAAAACGTAAGAGACGGTGGCGGAGAGCGATCTCCGCCATTCTTACGGCGTTAAGCATTCTTATAGCACCCTGTTTTTTTCATGAAATCATTTATTTCGCCTCCTGAAACCAGGAGGCTTTTTTTCCGGATTCACGGCCTGTCGAAAAAACAGGCTTGAAATGTATACCGGGGTATGGCTATCCTATGGCCCGACGAATCCCTCGTCTCACCGGAGAGCACGCGCCAAATGAACAAACACGACTGATGAATTTCACGCCTTGCTTCGCGCTATTTGCGAGCAGGGGAGGTATTGATTTCATTCAGGAGTGCTTATGGCTCATTGTGCCCGGTCCCCCTCTTTTCTTTTGCATCAGGTCACCTGTCAGTTAGCGACGGGAGATACGCTTTTTGGTCCGCTGAATTTATCGCTGGAAGGCACCCTCTGCGGGCTTGTCGGGCGCAATGGCGTCGGTAAAACCCGATTATTGCGTTTGCTGGCGGGCCTGGACTCGCCGTCGAGCGGCCATATCGAACGTGTGGCTTCGGTGAGCTACGTTGCTCAGCAGCATGTCATGTTTCCTGATACGACGCTGGCGGAATGGCTTGGTGTCGAATTCGTTTTTTCTGCTCTGGCTCGTCTTGAACGGGGCGAAGGGCGAGCCGACGATCTTGAACGACTTGATGGCTTTTGGGATCTCCCGGAGCGCCTGAATGCAGGATTCCAGGCCGCTGGCTTAGGAGAATTTTCCCCCGGACGGCTCGCCTCTTCGCTGAGCGGCGGGGAAAGAGTGAAGGCGCAGCTGTGCGGAGCGTTCCTGTCCGACGCGGATTTCCTCCTGCTTGACGAACCCACCAACCATCTCGACCGACAAGGCCGCGCGTGGCTATATCAGCAGCTTGAGCAATGGCGCGGAGGGGCGTTGATCGCCAGCCACGATCGGGAGCTACTGACCCAAATGCCGCGCATCCTCGAGCTGGCATCTGCGGCTTTGCGCAGCTACGGCGGAAATTATGCGGATTATCAGCAGCAGCGTGAGCTGGAGCAGCAGGCGGCTCGCGCCGCGCTGGAGCATGCGGTTACTGAACGGCGACGAACCCGGGCGCGGATGCAAAAAGAGCACGATGCCTGCCGGCGCCGCTCGGCGCAGACGTTGCGCACTATCGACACGCTCAATATCGCTTCATTTGAGCGTGTTGCCTGGAAAGGGGCGGCAAAAGAGCGTCCCGGCACCCTTAAGCGCCAGCATCGTGAACAAAGCAGCATCCTCAACGATGCGATAGAGCAGGCGCGTGAGCGGGTAGAGGAAGACAACCCGGTGATGTTTACTCTGCCCGGTAGCCAGGTCGCTGCGGGAAAGCAGGTGCTGGAGCTGGACGCGCTGCGGCTGACCCATTCACCGATGGCAGCGCTGGACTGGCGTATAGATGGGCCGATGCGCGTGGCGCTGCGTGGCCCCAACGGCTGCGGTAAAACAACGTTGCTTAAAACGCTGCTGGGCCTGCAGCCGCCGCTCTCAGGAAGCTGCCGCTTATCGGTCAACGCGGCGTATCTGGATCAGCATCTGAGCCAGCTGGACCTGTCATTGTCCATCATGGCGCACCTGAATCTCGGTGATACGCCCTTAGAAGAAGGTGTGCTGCGCAGCCAGCTGGCGCAGCTACAGCTGGGGGCGGACAAAGTCCATCTACCGCTATCGGTTCTGAGCGGAGGCGAAAGATTAAAAGCGGCGCTGGCCTGCGTGCTCTGGCGACGGGAGGCTACGCAGCTGCTGCTGTTGGATGAGCCCACTAACCATCTTGACCTGGCGTCCACTCTGGCGATTGAAAAAGCGCTGGCACAGTTTCCCGGCGCGATGCTGGTGGTGTCGCATGATGAAGCCTTTTTACGGGCGCTGAAGCTGACCCATTGCCTGGCATGGCGGGAAGAGGGCTGGAGCGTTGAGAGGCTATAAATGCAAAAAACCGCCATCGATGGATGGCGGTGACTTAAGGCGCAAATAAAAAATCCCCGCCGTTTGGCAGGGACTTAATAATTTTGAGCTTTTTAAGCTTACAGGCTGGTTACGTTGCCAGCTGCCGGGCCTTTAGCGCCGCTTTCGATGGTGAAGGAAACTTTCTGACCTTCGTCCAGAGATTTGTAGCCTTCGTTCTGGATAGCAGAGAAGTGTACGAACACGTCTTTAGAACCATCGTCAGGAGTGATGAAGCCAAAGCCTTTGTCAGCGTTGAACCATTTTACGATACCAGTCATTTTACCGGACATAGTGAATTACCTTTAAAAAAATAAATGAGCCTTGCGGCGTTACGGTCTGGACTACAGATTTAAAGCGATAAAGGGAAAGTTCACTACCGGGGTATCAACGGATAACCTTTGAAGGACTGCTCTATTCGAATGCTCTGTGGTCTTTACTTCAAACCTGCGAGCATTAACGCATGTTCACGTTGTGATAGCAAACTTTTTTTTCGTTGGCATGAAAACGGTCCTTTGGCAGGACCGCTAGCCGAAACCCATAAACGCTAAAATTATGAATCAATAAGCTGTCTTGAAAGCTGCGGATTCGCCTGGATCAGGCGCATCAGCTTAAGCTCTGTGGGAGAAGGCCTTACGCGTCTCGATTCCCACTCTTGTACCATTGCTACGCTGACGCCCATGGCGTTGGCAAAATCATCTATTTTCAGCCCGGTACCTTTGCGTAGCTGGTCAAATTCAATGCATGCGGCGGGCTTACGCGTCAGCGAGGCCGCCTGAGCCTGATCTTTAAAAATAATTTGTTCAAGGTTGCTCAGCAGTTCAAATGCAGGATCTTTATATTCCATTGAGAACTCCTCTCTTTCATACGGCGGAGGGTGAATTATGTAGAGCCTCTTAAGAATAGTCGGAAAAAAAGGCCAGGAATGCTTACCCTGATAATTATTTATCACCCGAGGTTCTTTCGCGCCGCGTCGGACGATATAACATGCTGAAAAGTAATAGAGAGAGCCGATAAGCAAATTATTGTAAACAGATAAGAAGAAAAGCGGAAAAGGCCAGCGCGCGCCCGCTGGCCGGTGTATTACGCCTTTTGGAGCTTCTCCACTTCACCCTGGGCCGCCGGAGGTTGCCGTTGGCCAAGCTTATATTTGACCAGCAGCGCGGTGGCCGACAGGAAGGCCGGGATTGCCAGCAAGGAGAAAATCGTTTCGAAAGAGAGCTGGGCCTGCATCAGGAACGCGCCGCTAAAGGCGCCGAGAATGCCGCCAAAGCGACCAATCCCTAACATCCAGGCCACGCCGGTCGCGCGTCCCTGGGTGGGATAGAAACCGGCGGCCAGCGCAGGCATTGATGATTGCGCGCCGTTCATAATGCTGCCGGCGATAAATACCATTATCCCCATCAGCAGCAGGTTATGGGTCGAGAAACCAACCAGACAAACGAACATGCCGGTCAGCAGCCAGCCCACGGCCACCACTTTGTTTGGGTTGAACTTATCCATCAGCGCGCCGAGGATAAGCACGCCAATCCCGCCACCCAGCGGGAACAGCGCGGTGATAATAGAGGCCTGGCTCATCGTCGCGCCGGTTTCGCGGATGAGCAGCGGCAGCCAGCTGGTCAGCAAATAGAAGATCAGCAGGCCCATAAAGTAGGTCAGGCACAGCATGACGGTGCCGACGGCGTAGCGCGGTGAGAAAATCACGCCGATGGACGATTTCTCCTTTACCTGGCCCGCTTCGCGTAGTTCAAATTCCGCCTGCTCGGGAACAGGCGCGATGCGGCGCAGGATCGCGGCGATACGCTGGGCAGGCTGGCGTTTAACCACCATATAGCGCGCGGATTCCGGCAGAAGAAAGATCAGCACTACCGCCAGCAGCAGCGGCATCACGCCGCCAAGCACCAGCACGCTTTGCCAGCCGTAATGGGGGATCATCCAGGCGGAGAGGAAGCCGCCCAGCGAGGAGCCCATCGGAAAGCCGACGAACATCAGGTTAACCATCAGCGCCCTACGCCGCTCGGGGGCGTATTCGCTCATCAGCGTCGCGGCGTTCGGCATGGCGGCGCCCAGCCCAAGGCCGGTAAGAAAACGCAGCAGCGTCAGCTGGTTAAGGCTGGTAGCAAAGGCGGTCAGCAGGCTGAAGCCACCGAAAACCACGATGGACATAATCAGAACTTTTTTCCGCCCAACGCGGTCGGCGAGCGGTCCGGCGGTCAGCGCGCCGACCGCGAGCCCGACTAAGGCGGCGCTCATAACCGGGCCTAACGCCGATTTTTCGACGCCCCATTCCTGCACCAGGTCAGAGGCGATAAAGCCGATTATCGCGGTATCGAATCCGTCCATCGCGACGGTGATAAAACATAAGGCCAGAATCATCCACTGGTATTTCGTGAAGGGATGTTCATTGATAAAAGCCTGAATATCGATGGTTGTTTTCTTCATGCGGCATTCCTGGCAGGCAGAGCGGGGGACAGAGATAGATTATTGTTATCTCCCTCGCGGTCGTTGATGTTGTTTGTGCGATTATCGAACAAAAAGCCGTTAATCGCTCATTTAATAAAATCATCGAACGGCGGTTCAGGCAATGCAGGCGAAAAGGGAAGCGTGCGATTATCGTCCACTTTGCGACCCGTGCAGAAGAGAGAATAGATTAATAATAACAAAATCAATTTGTTAAGCGTTTCAGCCGAATACTGGATGATAGCGGTAATTGTGATGAACTTAACAGCCGACGCGACTGGCCGCTAAAACGCTAAAAAACCGGCTTTCAGGGAGGAAGATTGTCAGGAAAAGGTATCCTGCAAGGCCGACCTGGACTATCCTTGTCAGCGTCTGGCACGTGTGTGTCTGTTTGCGCTTTTTTTGGCTGAAAGGAGTAAAAAAATGGCGACAGGAAAGTCCTGCTCTCGCTGGTTTGCGGCTATTGCGGCCCTGTTAATGGTGGTTAGCCTGAGTGGGTGTTTTGATAAAGAAGGCGATCAGCGCAAAGCGTTTATCGACTTCCTGCAAAATACGGCAATGCGTAGCGGCGAACGTCTGCCGACGCTGACCGCCGATCAGAAAAAACAGTTCGGACCTTTCGTTTCCGATTACGCGGTGATTTACGGCTATTCACAGCAGGTAAGCCAGGCGATGGATGCGGGTTTGCGTCCGGTGGTTGATAGCGTGAACGCGATCCGCGTACCGCAGGATTATGTTACCCAGCGCGAGCCGCTGCGTCAGGCAAACGGCGCTTTGGGCGTACTGAGCCAGCAGCTGGAGAACGCAAAAATACAGGCGGATGCCGCCCACGGCGCGCTGAAACAGGGCGACGATCTCAAGCCGGTTTTCGACCAGGTCTATAACAAAGTCGTGACGGCGCCGGCGAATGCGCTACAGCCGTTAATTCCGGCAGCGCAGGTATTTACCCAACAGCTGGTGCAGGTGGGTGATTTTATCGCTCAGCAAGAAACCCAGGTCAGCTTCGTGGCGAACGGTATTCAGTTCCCGACTTCGCAGCAGGCCAGTCAGTACAATACGCTGATTGGGCCGCTGGCCGCCCAGCACCAGGCCTTTAATCAGGCGTGGACCGCGGCAGTTAACGCGACGCGTTAACGGCTCTGACAGCCCGGGCAAGGCTTCACCTTAGCCCGGGTTTTCTTTTTTCACTTCTCACTTCACCTGCGGATTCACGCAGTTCTTCTCAACGTTGCCGTTCAGGGCATCAATCAGATTATCCACCGCGCAGGCCGCCATGTTATAGCGGGTTTCATGCGTGGCCGAGCCAATATGCGGCACGGCGACCACGTTTGGCATATTCAGCAGCGGGGAGTCTTTCGCCAGCGGCTCTTGTTCGAAAACGTCGAGGCCGGCGGCATGAATTTCACCTTCCTGCAGTGCGGCAATCAGCGCCTTCTCATCCACCACCGGGCCGCGCCCGGCGTTAATAAAGATGGCCGAGGGCTTCATTTTGGCAAACTGCGCTTTGCCGAACAGATGATGAGTCTCATCGGTCAGCGGCAGGATCAGACAGACAAAATCCGCTTCCTCCAGCAGGGTATCGAGATCGCAGTAGCGGGCGTTAAAGCGCTCCTCTGCCTGAGGGTGCTGGCGGCGGGCGTTGTAGAGGATCGGCATACCAAAGCCCGCGTGGGCGCGCTGGGCAAGCGCCATCCCGATACGCCCCATCCCGACGATACCGAGGGTTTTATGGTGCACATCGTTGCCAAACCAGTCCGGACCGATGCTTTTGGTCCACTCGCCGGCCTTCACGCGGTTAGCCACCTCAACCACCCGACGCGCGGTGCTCAATACCAGCGCCATCACGGTATCGGCGACGGTCTCGGTCAGTACCGTCGGGGTGTGCATCAGCAGCACTTTACGCGCATTCAGCGCATCGACGTCGAAGTTGTCATAGCCGACGGAGATGGTCGAGGTCGCACGAAGCTTGGGCATTTTCTCCAGTAACGCGGTATCGACTTTTTCGCTGGAACCCAGCAGACCTACCGCTTCAGCGAACGCGTCGGCGTGCTGTGAAACGGTCTCCGGACGCAGGTTTTTCACCTGGGTGACGGTAAAGTGTTGTTCCAGACGCTGTTGCAAGTCGTCGGGAAGCGTTTTGTAGAGAATGACTGACGGCTTCATGCGGTTCTCCGTTGCGTTAAGGTTTCAGGCGTGACGTGCGCCGAGCGGAAGTTTTTGATTATTAGCAGGCTTAACAATCAAAGTAAGCCATACCGAGACGAAAAGCGCCACTCCCATGAAAATGTACGAGGCTGCGGGGCTGCCGGTGGTGCCGTTCAGGTAACCGACAAACCATGAGCCGAAGAACGAACCCAGCGCGCCCATGCTGTTAATCAGGGCCATGGCGCCTCCGGCGACGTTGCGCGGCAGCATCTCAGGAATGATGGCGAAGAACGGTCCGTAGGGGGCGTACATCGCCGCGCCGGCAATCACCAGCAGGGTATAAGAGACCCAGAAATGGTTGGCGCCAACGGCCCAGGAACCAATAAAGGCGAAGGCGGCAATCAGCAGCAGCGGCCAGACAAACAGCTTGCGGTTCTGCATTTTATCGGAGGCCCAGGAGACCACGATCATCGCGATGGTCGCCGCCAGATAGGGGACGGATGAGAGCCAGCCGACCTCGACCATGCCCATATTCTCGCCGCCGCTGCGGATAATTGACGGCAGCCACAGAACGAAACCGTAAACCCCGATGCTCCAGGCGAAATACTGCATGCACAGCAGGACAACGTTGCGCGAGCGGAAGGCTTCGCCGTAGTTGCGCACCGGTTTGATTCCCTGCTGTTCACGCTCCAGCTGCTCCTGCAACGCGGCTTTTTCGCTTTCCGCCAGCCAGTTGACCTGCGAAGGTTTGTCTTTTACCAGCACCCACCAGCAGAAGGCCCAAATCACCGCCGGAACGCCTTCGATAATAAACATTTCCCGCCAGCCGAAGGCCTGAATCAGGTAACCGGACACCACCGACATCCACAGCACCGTCACCGGGTTGCCGAGGATCAGGAAGGTATTGGCGCGAGAGCGTTCAGATTTAGTAAACCAGTTGCTGATGTAAATCAGCATCGCCGGCATGACCGCGGCCTCGACGACGCCGAGAATAAAGCGAATCGCCGCCAGCGCGGGAATATTGTGCACCATCCCGGTCAGCGAGGCGCAGGCGCCCCACAGGATCAGGCAGATAAAAATGAGTTTGCGTACGCTGCGGCGTTCGGCGTAAATCGCGCCGGGGATCTGAAAGAAGAAGTAGCCGAGGAAGAACAGCGCCCCCAGCAGGGAGGAGATACCTTTGGTGATCCCCAGATCTTCAGTAATACCGGCCGCCGAAGCGAAGCTGAAGTTAGCGCGGTCGAGATATGCCAGGCTATACGTGATAAACACGATAGGCATGATGTACCACCAGCGTTTTGTTGCATTCGTCGAACTATTCATAGGTTTGCCTCTGTGAGTGAGGTGACGCTCATCATAGAAAAGATCCGTTACGCCGCGCTGCATGTAGGGTACAGAACGGCCTGACGTTGTGCTGAATCTGCTTACTCGCCCAGCGCCTCACGCGTGGGTAAGCCTTCGCTATCGCCCTGGACCTGAATGGCCAGTGAGCCGATTTTGTTTCCGCGTTTCACCGCCTGCGGCAGCGGTTTTCCTTCCAGCAGGGCGCTAATCACCCCGACGGCAAAGCCATCGCCGGCGCCAACGGTATCGACGACGTTATCCACTTTTATCGCCGCAACGGCCCCCTGTTCGCCGTCGGCGGTTTTATACCAGGCGCCATCGGAGCCGGTTTTTATGATGACCGCGCGAACGCCGTGGCTGAGATAAAAGTCCGCAATGGCTTCCGGCGTTTGCTGGCCGGTCAGAATCATGCCTTCTTTCAACCCTGGCAGAACCCAGTCGGCCTGAAACGCAAGGCGGTTAAGCTTCTCGACCATCTCGGCTTCGCTTTTCCACAGCGTGGGCCGCAGGTTGGGGTCGAACGAAATCGTTTTTCCCTGCGCTTTCATGGTGCGCGCCGCGCGGTCCAGCAGGGCGTATGAGCTTTCCGACAGCGCGGCGGCTACGCCGCTTAAGTGCAGGTGACGGGCGCTGGCGAAGTATGATTCGTTAAAATCATCCGGCGACAGATGGCTGGCGGCAGAGCCTTTGCGAAAATATTCCACGATGGGATCGGTTCCATTTTCGACTTTAGATTTCAGCTGAAAGCCGGTAGCGTAGCGGCCATCGGTGCTCACGCCGCGGGCGTCGATCCCCTCTTTCGCCAGCGCGGTGAGGACGAAGCGGCCAAAGCTGTCCGCGCCGACGCGGCTTACCCAGCCGACGCTTAAGCCGAGGCGGGCCAGCCCGGTCGCGACGTTCAGTTCCGCGCCCGCCACGCGCTTCATAAAATGTTCTACTTCAGCCAGTTCGCCGGTTTCGGTGGCGACAAACATCGCCATGGCTTCGCCTATCGTGATGACATCTAAAGCTTTTTGCATAACTTAATCCTCGCGTAACAGGTTGACGTAGCGGCGGGTCACGGCCGTCAGGTCATGGCCAGTCAGCGGAAATTCGATCCCGCGCGGGGCATCTGCGGGCAGATTGTCGAGCAGCGCCAGCCAGCGCCCGGACGCTTCATCCGGCGGTACGGCGCGAAACTGCGAATGGTGCGGCTCAGCCGCCTTTACATGAATATAGCTGACGGCAGGCGCCAGGTGGCGCGCGGCCTCTTCCGGCGAGTCGCCAACCCACAGCCAGTTGCCCATATCAAAGGTGAGGGTGATCGGCAGCTGGTTAACCCGACAGGCGGCCTTGAAGCGCTGCATCGGCGCCAGCTGGCCGCAGTCGGTTTGATCGTTTTCCACCACCAGCGCCATGCCGCTCTCGCGCAGGATATCGCGCAGGGTGTCCAGATCGTTTTGGTGGGTAAAGCGGCCCAGCGAGAGCTTCAGCCACAATGCGTTAAGGGTTTGCGCTTCCTGCAAAAAGTCGGCGAGGCGCGGGTTGAGCGAGCCGTCTGCGGTAAACAGGGCTTCCGGCGCGGAATAGCAAACCAGCAGGCCGCGGCGCTCAATATCGGCGGCCAGTTCCGGCAGGCGGTTCAGCTCATCCGCGCTGAACAGTTCCCGGCGGATCTCTACGCCGTCGGCGCCGGAACCGGCGATAAACGGCAGGACGGCGGACTGCCCGCCCAGCGCTTTAACATGGTCATTCCCGTACGCGGCGGTAACGACAATAATCTTTCTGGCCATCCCAATACTCCCGACGATAATCTGATGCGTTGTTTATTACGCTAGATGGTATCGGTTCCAAAGCAAAGGCCAGGATGTCTAATTTATGATCGCCATCACGAAGGATCGTTAGCGGGAGGTGGAGCCTCTGACGATCAGCTCGCCGGAAAACACCCGTTCGCAGACCGGGTCGTTGCTGCCTTCAATCCGACGCACCACCTGCTCGACGGCGGCGAAGCCAATCTGCCAGGTCGGCTGTTTGAGCGTGGTGATCCCCACGCCCGCCAGCTCGGCCCACTCCAGTTCATCGAAGCCCAGCAGGCCGATATCGCTGCCCCAAATCAGGCCAACGCGTTTAAGGGAGCGTGCCACTTGCAGGGTCAGCGCGCCGTTGGCGGAAATCACCGCCTTGCGCATGCCGCGATGGTGGGAGTGGAAGTGACGCAGGACGTTATCCAGCATCGCGCCATCGTTCAACGGTACTTCGGCGTTTTCCGCGACAATACCGGTATGGCGCAGGAGGGTCTGGCGAAACGCGCTCAGGCGCTCGCGGCGGGTATTGACCGAGCCGAGGGGTTCGCTAAGGAACAGCAGGGCTTCGAAGCCCTTTTCCACCAGGTGTTCGGTGGCGGTGGTGGCGGCCTGGGTATTATCGAGGCCGACGACATCGCAGGCGAATTCCGGAATTTTGCGGTCGATAAGCACCATCGGCAGCGCCGACTGCTGCAGGCGGTTGAGGCCGTCCTCGCGCATCCCGACCGCGTTGACCACGATCCCCTCCACCTGATAGCTGCGCAGCAGGTCGAGATAGTGCAGCTCCTGGTCCAGCTCATTGTTGGTATTACATACCAGCAGGGTAAATCCTTTTTCGCGACAGGCGGCTTCAATGCCGCTGAGCACGTTGACGGAGTAGGGGTTGGTGATATCGGCGATGATCAGGCCGATCAGCCGGGTGCGGCCATGCTTCAGGCCGCGGGCCATCAGGCTGGGACGATAGTCGAGCTCGGCAATGGCTTTTTCAATGCGCCCCAGCAGATCGTCGGAAAGCAGATGCTTCTCGCCGTTCAGATAGCGTGAAATGCTGGTTTTGCCGGTCTTTGCGGCTTTCGCCACATCGCTAATGGTTGCTCGCGCCGCTTTCGCCATGGTGGCTTCCTTTGCTGAAATCTGCACACACCTTAGCGCGAAAATTCGCTATATCAAGCATTTTGCCCGGCGAGTCGCCGGGCAAAGAGGGCATTACTGCAGCGGGCTGAGGGTAATTTCAACGCGGCGGTTCTGCGCTTTGCCTTCCGCCGTGCTGTTGCTGGCGATCGGGTTCGCCGGGCCCATACCGGTTGTGCGGATGCGATTAGCCGCCACGCCCTGGGTAATAAGCGCGCTGGCGACGCTCTCCGCGCGCTGCTGAGAGAGGCGCATGTTCAGATCCTGGCTGCCGGTGCTGTCGGTATAACCCACTACGTTAACGGCGGTTTTCTCATACTCTTTCAGCACCATCGCCACGCCGGTGAGGGTATTGGCGCCCGCGGGTTTCAGGTTGGCGCTGCTGCTGTCGAAGGTCACATTGTTCGGCATGTTCAGCACGATATTGTCGCCGTTTCGCGTCACGCTTACGCCGGTTCCCTGCATTTTCTCGCGCAGCTTCGCTTCCTGCACGTCCATATAGTAACCGATGCCGCCGCCCAGCGCCGCGCCGGCCGCTGCGCCGATCAGCGCGCCTTTGCCGCGGTCATGTTTGGAAGAGGAGAGCGCCCCAACGCCTGCGCCGACTAACGAACCAATGCCCGCGCCGATCCCGGATTTACCCGCTTCGCGCTCCCCGGTATAGGGATTGGTGGTACAGCCAGAAATGGCCAGTGCGCCGCTAACGACAGCCGCAATCATGAGTACGCGTTTTTTCATCTTATTTCCTTAATCCTTTTTATTCTTTGCCACAGCGACCGTGACGGTTGATTATGACGCCCGAAACCGGAGAAAATTCCGCAGAGAGCATCTCAATTTGTAAATAACATTGAACGGCTGAATAACGTGCCGTCACCACACCTGCTATCGCTGACCAGGAGCCCGCATTGCCAACCTCATCTGCTACCAAAACTATCCTGACCGCAGCCCATTGGGGGCCAATGCTGGTCGAAACCGATGGCGAGAACGTCATCTCTTCGCGCGGGGCGCTTGATACCCCTTTCCCCAACTCGCTGCAAACCGCAGTGCGCGATCAGGTGCATAGCAAAACCCGCGTACGTTATCCGATGGTGCGTAAGGGATTTCTCGCCTCGCCAGAAAGCCCACAAGGCGTGCGCGGGCAGGATGAGTTTGTGCGGGTGAGCTGGGAGCAGGCGCTGGATCTGATTCACGCCCAGCACCGGCGCATTCGCGAAAGCTACGGCCCGGCGTCGATTTTTGCGGGCTCCTACGGCTGGCGCTCAAATGGCGTGCTGCACAAAGCGGCGACGCTGCTCCAGCGCTATATGAGCCTGGCGGGCGGCTATACCGGGCATCTGGGCGATTATTCCACCGGCGCGGCCCAGGCGATCATGCCATACGTGGTTGGCGGTAATGAGGTTTATCAGCAGCAGACCAGCTGGCCAATGGTGTTGGAACATAGCGATGTCGTGGTGCTGTGGAGCGCTAACCCATTAAATACGCTAAAAATTGCCTGGAACGCTTCCGATGAGCAGGGCATCCCGTGGTTCGATCGTCTGCGTCAGAGCGGGAAGCGGGTGATCTGCATCGATCCCATGCGATCGGAAACGGCGGAATTCTTTGGCGACGCGGCGGAGTGGATCGCCCCGCATATGGGCACCGACGTGGCGCTGATGCTCGGTATCGCCCATACGCTGGTGGAAAACGGCTGGCAGGATGACGCGTTTTTGGCCCACTGCACCAGCGGCTATGACGTTTTCGCCCGCTATCTGACCGGGGAGAGCGACGGAACGGCAAAAACGGCGGAATGGGCGGCGGCGATCTGCGGCATTAGCGCGGAGAAAATTCGCGAACTGGCACAACTTTTCCACGAAAACACCACCATGTTGATGTCCGGCTGGGGAATGCAGCGCCAGCAGTTTGGCGAACAAAAACACTGGATGCTGGTGACCCTTGCCGCCATGCTCGGCCAGATAGGCACCCAGGGCGGGGGCTTTGGCCTTTCCTATCACTTTGCCAACGGCGGCAACCCTACGCGCCGCGCGGCGGTGCTGGCCTCAATGCAGGGCAGCGTGGCGGGCGGGACCGATGCAGTGGAAAAAATCCCGGTCGCGCGTATCGTTGAAGCGCTGGAAAACCCCGGAGCGTCTTATCAACATAACGGTATGGAACGCCGTTTCCCGGATATCCGCTTTATCTGGTGGGCGGGCGGCGCCAACTTTACCCACCATCAGGATACCAACCGACTGATCCGCGCCTGGCAAAAACCGGAGCTTATCGTCATTTCCGAATGCTTCTGGACCGCCGCGGCGCGCCATGCCGATATCGTGCTGCCCGCGACGACCTCATTTGAACGCAACGATATGACCATGACCGGCGACTACAGCAACCAGCATCTGGTGCCGATGAAGCGGGTGGTCGCGCCGCGCGATGAAGCGCGCGATGATTTCGAGGTCTTCGCCGACCTCAGCGAGCGCTGGGAAGCGGGCGGGCGGGAGCGCTTCACCGAGGGTAAAAACGATCTGCAGTGGCTGGAGACGTTTTACCAGATTGCCGCCCAGCGCGGGGCGGCGCAGCAGGTTACGCTGCCGCCGTTCGCCCGGTTCTGGCAGGATAATCAGCTGATTGAAATGCCGGAGAACCCTGAAAACGCGCGCTTCGCCCGCTTTGCCGCCTTCAGGGCCGATCCGCAGGCGAATCCGCTGAAAACCGCCAGCGGTAAAATTGAGATACACTCGCCGACCATCGCCGGGTTTGCTTATCCGGATTGCCCGCCGCACCCGATGTGGCTGGAGCCGGACGAATGGCACGGCAATGCGCAGGAAGGCCAGCTCCAGGTGCTGTCAGCGCATCCGGCGCACCGCCTCCACAGCCAGCTCAACCATACGCCGCTGCGCGAACAGTACGCGGTGGCGGGCCGTGAACCGTTAACCCTTCATCCGCGCGATGCGCAGGCGCGCAATATCGCCGATGGCGATCTGGTGCGGGTATGGAATTCACGCGGCCAGGTACTGGCCGGCGCGGTAGTGACCGACGGCATTCGTCCCGGGGTTATCTGCTTGCACGAAGGAGCATGGCCCGATCTCGACCCTCAGGTGGGGATCTGCAAAAACGGTGCGGTGAACGTGCTGACCAAAGATATTCCGACATCGCGGCTGGGTAACGGCTGCGCCGGAAATACGGCGCTGGCCTGGCTGGAAAAGTATACCGGGCCCGAGCTTACGCTGACGGCATTTGATCCGCCGACCAATGCATAATCCAGGTCGGATGCTGGGTTTCATCCTGCCATGCGCAGTCTTCAATGCGGAAGCCCTGCGCATGGTAGAAATTCACCGCCTGAACGTTTTTCTGGTATACCTCAAGGGTTAGCCAACCGTAGTGTTTTTTGACTTCGCCGATCAGCGCGCTGCCGATACCCTGCCTGGCGGCATCCGGCGCGACGAACAGCGCGCCGATGAAGCGTGACTCCATCACGCTGATAAAACCCTTCAGCACGCCGTCCTGCTCCCATACCCAGGTTTGCGCGGAGGGCAGGTAAACGTCGCGCACTATCGCCAGGCTGTCATGCCAGTAGCTTTCGGCGATAAACGGATGCGCGTGGATCGTACTCTCAAGCCACAGCTCGAGCAGCGGGCCGGTTTCGTTAGCGTCCCAGTTACGAATCATCCTGGCCTCCTGAGCGACAGAAACAGTCGATGACGTGGTCGTTGACCAGACCGCAGGCCTGCATAAAGGAGTAGCAGATAGTGGAGCCGACAAACTTAAAGCCCCGTTTTTTCAGCGCTTTCGACAATGCGTCAGAAGCCGGGGTGGTTGTCGGGATCTCCGCCAGCGTGGCGGCGGCCGTCACCTGGGGGTGATTATCGACGAATGACCAGACGAAATCTGCGAAAGGTTCGCCATTTTTTTCCATCGCCAGGAAGGCGCGGGCGTTGCCGATGATGGCCTGAATTTTACCGCGATGGCGAATAATACCGGCGTCGAGAACCAGACGTTCAATGTCTTCTTCGTCCATTGCCGCGACGCGAACCGGATCAAACTGGTGAAAAGCGCGGCGGTAGTTTTCACGCTTTTTCAGCACGGTGATCCACGACAGTCCGGCCTGCTGGCCTTCGAGACAAATCATCTCAAACAGCTTGCGGGGATTCTTTTGAGCAACGCCCCACTCCTTATCGTGGTACTCAATGTATAAAGGATCCTGACTGACCCATCCGCAACGTTGCATCTGTCTCTCCCTTTTGTGATAAAAACTCAGTCGTTCAACTTGACGGCTGAAAGATAAAGATAATAGTTAATACAGGGTTATTATTCCCCAAGCAGGGATAGGACACCCATAAAAAAAAACACAGCAACCTTGCCGTTTCGGCTCTTTTTGGAGTCGCATTAATGATAATAAAGAAATGCAATGGCCTCCGGGTATTCCTGGTCCCGGCGTGCGTATCCGTCTGGGCGTCGTGTGTTGCCGGGGCGAATGCCTGGCAACAGGAATATATCGCTATCGATACAAAAAGTAATACTGCGGAACGCTATACATGGGACAGCGATCACCAACCGCGCTATGAAGATATTCTCGCGGAGCGGATAAATGCGTCCGACGATCCTTCCGGACTGGCGTTTAATCAGGCGGTCTCTCCGGTGGATAGCGCACGCGGTATGAGCGTCGGCTGGAATTTCTCTCTGACCGAGGGGATGACGTCCGGCCCGGTCGCCAGTTTACATTCCGATCTGACGTCGCCGCCGCTTACCCGCAATGCGGCCGGAACCGGCTACGTGAATACGCTGGGCTGGCGGGTCGATTATCAGAAGCTATGGGGCGTACATCCGTGGGCTCAGGTGAGCTATAACCAGGAGTTGACGACGGATTTCGGCGGGGCGAACCGCGCGCAGGACGGTGCCTGGCGTGACGTGACGCTGGGCGCAGATATGTCGCTCAACTCTCATCTTGCCGCCTGGGCGGCGCTATCCCAGGCGGACAATTTACCCACCGGGGCAAACTATCTTTATTTAATGGGCGTGAGCGCCAATTTTTAATTTATTGCGGATACGCTGGCGGCGCTTGTGATTCGGCTCATCCCTGAGCCTCACCCGGATGGGGCTGCGGCATGCCGCCATTTGCCACTCGAGTTATTCAGGCTAAATATGTAGCATAGTTGATACGTTTAATTTACTTTATCATTACAGTAATGACGCATATTCCAGCGGTAGCGGTCACTAACTTTTCGATAAATCGTTAAGGCGTGAATGTTTTGCAATGCCATTCATTCCGCCTTTAATGCATTTCATTCCGCGGTAGCGGCAGCTCATGCCTTTTTTCCCCAGACTTACAGGGGACTTCGTTATGGTGGCGGCAGTTAATTATTCAGGACAACTGCTATGAACGCTGCAAACCGTCAATACACCCGCTGGCTTACGCTGCTCGGCACTATCATTACGCAATTTGCGCTGGGATCGGTTTATACATGGAGTTTGTTCAATAGTTCGCTTTCCGCCAAGCTGGACGAACCGGTAAGCCAGGTGGCGTTTTCATTCGGCCTGTTAAGCCTCGGCCTGGCGCTCTCTTCATCCGTGGCAGGTAAATTACAGGAACGTTTCGGCGTTAAACGCGTCACCATGGCTTCCGGCGTCCTGCTGGGCCTCGGATTCTTCCTTACCGCGCATTCAAACAGCCTGATGATGCTGTGGCTGAGCGCGGGTCTGCTGGTTGGGCTGGCCGACGGTGCTGGCTATTTGCTGACGCTGTCGAACTGCGTCAAATGGTTCCCGGAACGTAAGGGACTGATTTCGGCTTTTTCCATCGGTGCTTACGGGCTTGGCAGCCTGGGTTTTAAATTTATTGACTCCCATCTGCTGGCGACGGTCGGCCTGGAAAAAACCTTTATTATCTGGGGCGCTATCGTGCTGGTGATGATCGTTTTTGGCGCGACGCTGATGACAGACGCGCCGAACCACACCGCTACCGCCAACAACGGCGTCGTCGAAAATGACTTCACCCTCGCCGAATCGATGCGTAAACCTCAGTACTGGATGCTGGCGGTGATGTTCCTGACCGCCTGCATGAGCGGCCTGTACGTGATTGGCGTGGCGAAAGATATCGCCCAGGGGATGGTGCATCTCGATGTTGCGACGGCCGCCAACGCGGTGACGGTGATCTCTATCGCTAACCTGAGCGGGCGCCTGGTTCTGGGCATTCTGTCCGATAAAATGTCCCGCATCCGGGTGATTACCATCGGACAGGTTGTCTCGCTTATCGGTATGGCGGCGCTGCTGTTCGCTCCGCTGAACGCCATGACGTTCTTCGCCGCTATCGCCTGCGTGGCCTTTAACTTCGGCGGTACGATTACCGTCTTCCCGTCGCTGGTCAGCGAGTTCTTTGGCCTCAATAACCTGGCGAAAAACTACGGCGTGATTTATCTCGGCTTTGGTATCGGCAGCATCTGCGGTTCGCTGATTGCTTCCCTGTTCGGCGGTTTCTACGTGACCTTCTGCGTCATCTTTGCGCTGCTGATTCTCTCTCTGGCGCTTTCGACAACGATTCGTCAGCCGAAAAGTGAAATTTACCACCAGGCTCACGCCTGAAACCGGGTGTTATCCCGGCCCCGATGATTAATTACCTAAGCTAATAGTGCCAATCCAACCAAATGTTTTGTAAATGTTTGGTTGGATCACATTCCCTCCTGATACTTTTTCCTTCCGCTGTGGTCTACTTATCGCGCTTTGTAGAGGTTTCTTATAACCAAGCTAAACGCACTTTATTAACCTGCTTACTTATATCGCTTAAGTCGGGCGGTTTTATCTCTTCGTTTTCCAGGTTTTTTGCATGAAATACATTAAAACGATGACGCAGCTGAAGCTCAGTATCTGGCTGGCGCTGTACATCGGCTGGTTTATGAACGCTGCCGTATTCTTCCGCCGCTTCGAGGGGTACGCTCAGGAGTTTACCATCTGGAAAGGACTCTCAGGTGCAGTTGAGCTGATAGGGACCTTTCTGGTCACCTTCTTTCTGCTGCGTATTTTGTCGCTGTTTGGCCGCCGGGTCTGGCGTATTCTCGCGACCATCGTCGTACTCTTCTCCGCCGCCGCCAGCTATTACATGACCTTCCTGAACGTGGTGATCGGCTACGGGATTATTGCCTCGGTGATGACCACTGACATCGACTTGTCCAGAGAGGTTATCGGCTGGCACCTGATTCTCTGGCTGGTGCTGATGAGCGCGCTGCCGCTGGTGCTTATCTGGAGCAACCGCTGTCGCTTCACCCTGCTGCGTCAAATTCGTACGCCCGGCCAGCGGATGAAGAATATTACTATCGTGCTGCTGGCTGGCCTGATGGTCTGGGGGCCTATTCGCTTGCTGGAGGTTCGTCAGAAGAACTTTGAGCGCAGTTCCGAAGTCGATCTGCCAAGCTATGGCGGGGTGGTGGCTAACTCCTATCTGCCGTCTAACTGGCTATCAGCGCTGGGGCTTTACGCGTGGGCGCAGGTGGACGAGTCTTCCGATAATAAATCCCTGATCAATCCGGCGAAAAAATTCACCTACGTTGAGCCGCAAGGGCTGGATGATACTTACGTGGTGTTTATCATCGGCGAAACCACCCGCTGGGACCATATGGGCATCCTGGGCTATAGCCGCAATACCACGCCTAAGCTGGCGCAGGAGAAAAACCTGGTCGCTTTCCGCGGATACTCCTGCGATACCGCTACTAAGCTGTCGCTGCGCTGTATGTTCGTTCGTCAGGGCGGGGCGGATGATAACCCGCAGCGGACGCTGAAAGAACAGAACGTCTTTGCCGTCCTGCACCAGCTCGGCTTTAGCGGCAACCTGTACGCCATGCAGAGCGAGATGTGGTTCTATAGCAACACGATGGCGAACAATATCGCCTATCGCGAGCAGATTGGCGCTGAGCCGAGTAACCGCGGCAAGAGCGTAGACGATATGCTGCTGGTGGATGAAATGAAGCGCGGTCTGGCGAAGAATCCCAATGGTAAGCACCTGATCATTCTGCATACCAAAGGATCGCACTTTAACTATACCCAGCGCTATCCGCGCAGCTTTGCGCAGTGGAAGCCGGAGTGCGTCGGCGTCGATAATAAATGCTCGAAGGCTGAGCTGATTAACTCGTACGATAACAGCGTGACCTACGTCGATCACTTTATCGTCAGCGTGCTGGATCAGCTGCGGGACAAGAAGGCGATTGTTTTCTATGCGGCCGACCACGGCGAGTCTATCAACGAGCGCGAACACCTGCACGGTACGCCGCGCAAGATGGCGCCGCCGGAGCAGTTCCGCGTGCCGATGCTGGTGTGGATGTCGGATAAGTATCTGGCGTCGCCCGACCACGCAGCTTCTTTTGCGCACCTGAAGCAGCAGGCGGCCATGAAGGTGCCGCGTCGTCACGTAGAGCTGTATGACACTATTATGGGCTGCCTTGGCTATACTTCGCCGGACGGCGGGATTAACCAATATAACAACTGGTGCCACGTTCCTGACGCTGCGGCGAAGAAGGAGTAGCAGAGTGGCGAGTTTCTCGCCGCTTGAGCGACTTTTTCATAATAAGGCATTGACGGGTGTGTATCGCAGCAGTAAGATGCGCCCGCATTCGGTGATTGGCGCAGCCTGGTAGCGCACTTCGTTCGGGACGAAGGGGTCGGAGGTTCGAATCCTCTATCACCGACCAAATTCGAAAAGCCTGCTCAACGAGCAGGCTTTTTTGCACCTGAAGTTTGTGAGGATGAGAACCTCCGGGGGTAGAGGTTCGACTCGAGCGGAGCGAGAGAACGTTGCGTCAGCAACGGCCCGCAGGGCGAGCCACGTAGTGGCGAGTTATCCTCTATCACCGACCAAATTCGAAAAGCCTGCTCAACGAGCAGGCTTTTTTGTTTTTGTCGTCCTTACTGATATGCAGCATCGTTTCCGGGAAATCCAGCCGTACTGCACACCGCTCCCGGGGGCGGCGCAAAGCGCCTTGCCCGGGCTACGGGTTCAGCG